>NZ_CAIWNH010000603.1 GCF_903913935.1 uncultured Mucilaginibacter sp. | reverse complement strand
GCAGGAAAAAACGAAAGGCTACTTTTTGTGTTACGGACCATTGCAACGGTTCAGCAGTGATGTTTGCCATAAAGATTTAAATTGTGAAGGATTTGAAAACTAAGATAGTGAAATGGAGGGAAATAAAACAGGTTGCTATAAATAATAAACATTAATTAACTTTAAAACATGAAACGAAATACCCCTATCATTTTTTTATTAATAGAATTTACAGGTGCTTTGGGCCTGTTTTCAGCTTGCGGCAGCGGCAATAATAATGCGCAACTACAGGCGCAGGTTGACAGTTTGAACAAAAAACTCACTCAAACTTACCGGCCCGGCCTTGGCGAATTTATGATGGGCATACAGGTTCATCATGCCAAAATATGGTATGCCGGTAAAAACCAGAACTGGGCCCTGGCCAACTTTGAAGTAGGGGAGATCAGGGAGACTCTCGAGGATGTAAAACAATATTGTTATGACAGGCCCGAAGTAAAATCGTTACCGATAATATACCCCGCGCTGGATAGTTTAAGCAGCGCTATTAAAACCAAAAAACCGCAAGCATTTGAAAAAAGCTATGTGTTATTAACCAATAGCTGCAATAACTGCCATCAAACTACCCACCACGAATTTAACGTGATAAAAACGCCTGAAACGCCACCGTTTACTAACCAGGAGTTTAAGGCGAAGTTCTAAGGTCATCAGGTCATTGGGTCATTAAGTCATTGGTTGTCGGGAAAGGTTGTCGGGTTTAGTGGCTGAAAGTTATAGACAGCTTAATTATTCTTTGCGTTACTTTGCGCATCTCTTTGCGTTCTCTGCGGTAAAAATTCAACCACTGAGGGCACAAAGCAGGCACTGAGAACACAGAGGTGAGGTTTTGTTTTGATCAGTAGTTAAATTATTGATACAAGATGTATCACTTTGGTAAACGTGTTCGTATTGGTAGATATTAAACGCTAAGCCAAAATGAAAACCAAACTTTTACTCCTCATGCTTGCCGGTTTGCAGCTTTGTTTATTTTCCTGTAAAAAAGACCTTTCTACAAGTAATTCAACTTCAATTGTCGGAAAATGGTATGTAAATAAAGAAGAGGTTACTGCTGAGTATGGCGGTTTAAGCCAAAAACTCGATACCATTTACAACAGCGCATCGTTTAATTCAAACGATTTTTTTCAATTTAGCAGCAGGGATTCGGCATCGGTTTCTTCATCGGGCGATTTTGAAGTTAACGGGAAAGCAGTATTTACCGATGGAGCAGGTACAGTTATTAATGGTATAAACAAGTTTACCTATACCGTCTCCGGAACGGTATTAACCCTTACCTCAACCTTTTTGCACCCTACCGCCAATTCAACAAACCCCGGCCCGTTTACTAAAACTATTGAATTGCTTGATACCAATAACCTGGTTTTGTTTTATACCATACAGGCAGCAGGAGCTACTTTTACATACAGAACGGTTTATACAAAAGGCAATTAATAAACCGAAAAAGATGAGAATAAGGTATTTGTTTATTGTTGCCGCCCTGGGGCTTTGCCTTTATGCCTGTAAAAAGGATAGATCGGTAACTTTTTCTGCATCAATAGCCGGCCGTTGGTACCAAAATAAGCTCATCATCAACCAGCAAACCATAAAAACTGGCGCAACGACCAGCGCAACGTACACCGCTAAAGATTTTGATACCGCTTTTTACTGGCAGTTTAATAAAGACAATACCGCGTTTGTATCATCAGGCCCTACTGTTTTTACGGTGAGCGGAAAAAGTTATCCTTTGAACGGCAACGGACAGCTAATGGGCAGCAAGGTGTATTACAGGTCGTATACTATAACCGGCTCGGCCTTACTTTTACCAACTATTTATTTTACCTGCAATGGATGCCCGCAGCCACCGCCTGATACGGTAGAAATAGTGCAGCTGGATGCCCATAACCTGGTGCTGCACCAGCAAATTGATACCAGTGATGTATATAAAGTTAGTACAGATACTTATTATACGAGAAGCCTTTAACGGAATTTTATTACAATAGAATACAGTTACATGAAAAATAAATACTCAATAATTATTATCGCAAGTTTTTTGTTTTACCTGTGTGCCTGTAAAAAGGGCGGAAGCGCAAATCCCTCATCGATCACCGGGAAATGGAGCATCGATAAAACCGTGTATAACCAGGCCGTAGATACAACGATAACAGGGCTCGCAGCAGATTATTACGATTTTGGTGCGAACGGGGTCCTGAGCATCCAGGATCACCAGGATTATATGACCGGCATTTACAGCCTGAACGGGGTAAAATCTGTAGGTATTAACATTTATACAGTTGACGGACACGGAATGGGTGTTATTACGCCACCGGCCGTTTATACCATTTCAAACTTAAGCAGCCATAGCGTTATGCTGACTTCGCCACCGTACCCATCGGGGCAGTATTTGATTTATTTGAAGAGGTGAGGAGGGGGACTTGCGCGATGGGTAATCCCGGGCTGGTGCAATGTTATCGGTGTAACAGGTTTGAATATAATCCAGCTCCTCGGTTTGTTGGTGATAACACACGCAAAGGTTGGCAGATAATTTATGGCGCAGGATAATATTCAAATTTTTTAGTGTTATAATCCCAATCAATTAAATAATCGTTGTCATCTGAATAAAGCCTGCCGGTTCTATCTACCTCCCCTGTTGTAAAAAGATCAGTAAAACCCTTTTTCTCTTTAAATAATTTAAAACCATAATAATCCTTTACATGATTCTTCAATTCTATTTTTCCATCGGTGTTAATGAAATCGCCGTGTGCGTTTATTTGATAAAGCGTATCCAACTTTAAACCGCGGGGCCTAACAACGAGTAAAGCTGTTAAAACATGATTTGTATATTTAGGATTTTCCTTCACGTAGAGATCTCCCAGCAATTCTCCATTTTTCCCTTTTAGCGAAATGACTCGTTTATAGCCATTTGATTTTAATGTCGAAAATGGGTCGGCTTGTGAAACTGTGCTTTGTGCTATCATCCTGTCAATGCCAAAACAGTTGATAGCAAACAAAAGAACCATAGTC
>NZ_CAIWNH010000602.1 GCF_903913935.1 uncultured Mucilaginibacter sp. | reverse complement strand
GTTATCTCTCCAAACCAAAGTATCGGGAAGAGCTTTTTTAACTACATCCGGAAAATCGGCGCCGAAAACGCGATTCATCCAGTACAAGTATTCACGATAGTGAACGTTTGCAACTTCGGTTTCATCCATATAGAATGAACTTACAGTAGCACGACGTGGAACTTCGTGATATTCATACATCACATCTGTTTCGGTATTACCCATCATAAAAGTACCACCCTGAATATATACCAGGCCCGGACCAGTTACCTGGTCAGGAGTTTTTGATACCTCAAATCCCCCGTTCTTTGAGTCATTATAGTTCCAACCGGTTACGCTGGATTTCTCTTTTCCACATGATGACACGCCAATCAACACCGGCAGCGCAAGGTAGAGGTACAATTTGCTAAGCTTCATTGTCATTCGTTTAGTTTGTTTATAATTAGTAAGGGTTAAGCATTTATTTAAAGGTCGCTAATATAGAATTTTAATTTCCAAAATCAAAAATTCAAAATATCGGGACAAGGCACGTATCCTTTGTTCTTTTTAGGATTTAACGAATTGTCTTCGCCTGTCCAGTTAAAAGTAAACGAAAGCTCGTGCGTTCCCCCTGTTTTATTTGCCAGTTGCGAAATAGTATAATCGTAACTATAACCCACCCTGAATTTGCCCTTTTTTACCCCCAAATACCCAATAACTGCATCCGAATTGTAAATCACGTTTCGGTACCCTACCCCGAAATAAACAAAGCTGATGCCCGTTAAAAAGGTAGCCTCAGCCTGGTATGATTTACCCTGGTTCACCAATAAAACGTTGGGCGATACCCAGATATTGTACCACTGGTCTTTACTATGCTTGATAGGCAACTGGGCCCCAAAATGCGCTACAAAATTGAGTGGGGTGGTTACAGAATTATCGGCCGTAAAGCTATTGTGGTGCATTAACATGTTGTTTGCGGCAAAGCCTACATAAAACTTTTCGGTAAAAAACACGATACCTGATGACATATCGCCGGTATTAGTAGAGGTTCTGCCGGGATTAGGCTCATTAGTGGGGTTAGGCACGTTTACATTATTGTAAAAACCTGTAAGCGGGTTAATCATATCGCTCAACAAAAGCTGGTTCCACTTAATTTCAGAGTGTATATAGCTGCCCTCCACGCCAATTTTAATGGCCATGTGGCGGTTTATTTTTATTTGCTGCGAATATATGAGGCTGGCTTTGTAGGTGCCATACAGGCCGTTGGCAATTTGATCGCCCGTAAAAAGTGCGCCCACGCCGGCCTTTATAGCGTCAATATGCATATCGTACCCGGCCATATAAGTAGTGTAGCCCCCGTTAAAGCCATCGCCTAAGCCCGACCATTGGTTACGGTAGTTAAGTGTTACACGCGGACCATAAGATATACCTGCCAGGGCCGGGTTAAGTTGCAGGGGTGCCGCAAAGTACTGCGACATCTCAACGTCCTGAGAAAATAATTCGGCCGACGTACTTAATAGAATGATGGCGAAAAGGATATATTTAAACCTGTTTTTCAAAAAGCAACGTTGTTAAGAAAATAAAACAGAAAAGCCTGCGTTTTATTGCGCGCCTTCAAAAAGTGTCCAAAAATAATGATCGAATCGGTATATCCAGTTTTTAAGAAGAGAATTTCAGGGTTTAACATCCTGAACTTAGTCATACTTATATGTATTGCAGGCAGTTTGCCTGCAAATGCCCAGGAATATGCCCGTAGGCTAACCTGGAACCCAAGCCCCAAAACGATGGTGGTTATGGGCGGCAAGAAAATAACACAGCCCACCTTTAACAAAGCGGCCCATTTAGCCCAATACGATATGTTGCCCGTATATACAGAAGTATTACCGGCAAACAATGTCGGTAATGTTTCTGTACAGGTGTTAAACCCTGTTTATTCGGCCGCGACTAACCTTGATAATGGAAGTGCTAAGTACATTACCG
>NZ_CAIWNH010000601.1 GCF_903913935.1 uncultured Mucilaginibacter sp. | reverse complement strand
TTTTAACAGATTTTTAACAGTTTTTTTAACAAATGACCTAAAAAATGCCAAAAACTTACCAACAAAGGTTACTTACCAACAAATTATGCCTTTATTAGCGTGTTTTATATTCAAATGGCTTGTTATGAAGATAAAAGCACCAAATACTATCTAAAATGAGTAAAAAATGATTTTTTTTTCCTGTTTTGAAGCAAAAAAGATTGATTTACAATAAATTTAATCCATAATTATAACCCTGATTTGAAATACATAATTACGCTTGTTTTTTGTTTTTTTGCACTTCAGCTTCTCGCCCAGAAGAAAAATAGCAGGTTCGTTTACCACATCCGGGAAGCGACCTCAGCCATGAAAATTGACGGGATAGCCGACGAAGACACCTGGCAACATGCTGACATCGCCCAGAACTTTTATATGGTTTTGCCGATGGATACGGCAATGGCAAATGTTTGTACCGAGGTAAAAATGGCTTATGACCAGAAGAACCTTTATGTGTTAGCGATTTGTTATAAGGGCCCGCCCGGGCCTAACATGGTGGAATCATTAAAAAGGGATTTTAGCTTTCAGAAAAATGACAATTTCATTTTTTTTATGGACACATTTAACGACCAGACCAACGGCTATTCTTTCGGCGCCAATGCAGCGGGGGCGGAGTGGGATGGTACCATGTATAATGGCGGGAATGTTGACCTAAACTGGACTAATAAATGGGTTTCAACCGTAAAAGATTATCCTGATAAATATGTTTTTGAGGCATCCATTCCGTTTAAGTCCATCAGGTATAAAAAAGGGATCACCGAATGGGGGATCAACTTCAGCCGGAATGATTTAAAAGCGACTGAAAAATCAGCCTGGGCCCCGGTGCCACGCCAGTTCCCTACGGCTTCTTTGGCATATACCGGAACTTTGTTATGGGATAAACCACCGCCCGATCCGGGTTCTAATGTTTCGATCATCCCCTATGCGTTAACATCGTTTAGCAAAGACTATGCAGACAATAAAAACCTGGCGGCAAAAATAACTGGGGGTGTTGACGCAAAAATCGCTGTTTCTTCGGCGCTTAACCTTGATCTTACATTAAACCCAGATTTTTCGCAGGTTGACGCAGATAAACAGGTAGTGAATTTAAGCCGCTTTGAACTTTTTTACCCCGAAACACGGCAATTCTTTTTAGAAAATGGCGACCAGTTCAATAATTTCGGCTATGCCAGCATCAGGCCTTTTTTCTCGCGCAGGATAGGATTGCAATCCAACATAATTGGCGGGTTCAGGCTCAATGGAAAGCTGGATAAAGACTGGCGTATTGGCGTAATGGACATGCAAACCAATAGTAACGATACTATGCCAGCCCAAAACTTTACAGTAATTGCCTTGCAGCGGAAAATACTGGCACGATCAAACATCGGTTTTATTTTTGTAAACAAGGAAGCTTTTAATTACCCGGTTGTGTCTTCCCGTCAGCCCAATAATTCGCGTTTTAATACCAATGCAGGCGTTGAATTTAACCTGGCGTCGGCGGCTAATTTGTGGACCGGGAAAGAGTTGATCCTGAAATCATTTACTCCCGGTAAAACGGGCCACGATTTTACCAACGCAGGCAACGTGCAATATGCAGATAAGTACTGGCTAATTGGGATGCAATATGAAGACGTTGGCGCTAATTACAATGCAGAAACGGGTTATGTTCCCCGGCACGGTTATATAAAGCTAAACCCGTATATTGGTTATTTGTTTTTGCCCAAAGGCGGATCCGTATTAAGCCACGGGCCGACCATAAACCTGACTGATTATTACGACGGTGCTTTTAACCCGACAGATAACCGCGGCTATCTGTCGTACCAGGTTACCTTTAGAGACAGAAGTATTTTAACTGGCCTGGTTGAACATGATTACGTTAAACTGCTGGCGCCATTCGACCCGACAAACTATGTGCACAAATTCCTGGCAGTTGGCAATGTCAGTAACTGGAACAATGCGGAATTATCTTACTTCTCTAAGCCGCAGCAGTTATTTACTTACGATTTTACCTTTGATGACGGCGGGTATTATGACGGGGGGCAAAAAATAAGCCTTACTACAGATTTTGGCTACCGGTTTCAACCAATTGTTAATATTTTGTGGAGTACCACTGTCAGCTCGGTAAAATTACCACGGCCATGGGGGACAAATACTTTTTGGCTTATCGGCCCAAAGGTGGATGTAACCCTGACTAATAAATTTTTCATGACAGGGTATTTCCAGTATAACGAACAGGGGAAAAACTTTAACATCAATACACGGATCCAATACCGTTACAGGCCCGCATCAGATTTCTTTATTGTTTATACTGATAATTACCTACCGGGGCCTTTTAATGTTAAAACCCGGATGCTGGTGTTTAAGTTTACGTATTGGCTGAATAATTAGGGGGAAGTCGGGAAGTCCGAAACCTGCCTGCAGGCAGGGTCAGTAAAGTCCGAAAGCCGAAGGATTTTTCCAACGTCAGTAACTTTTCCAACCCTTCAAACCTACTTTCCTAACCACAGAAGTGCATCCACCACCAATTTTTCTTCGATAGGGCTGCTGAAGGTGTAAGATAAAGTTTTGTCGGTATTGTCATACTTATGTTCATAGTCCATATCGTTATGGCCCATGTTAAAGTAAATCATTTTGTACTTTTTGTTGGTCCATACTACGGGGTAATAGCCACTATGCCGTATTTCATTTAGCTTTGGACCAGTGCCGAGCGGGAAGCTGGCAGAATCAATAGAACACAGGATCTGAATGTCGGGGTTTTTACGCAGGTCGTGTTCCCAGCGGTACCATTCGTTCGGCGAGGTTTTAAAGGTATTTGGCATGTATTTGGTCGCCGGGAAGTTCCTGTCTACATCGAGGATCGCTGATGACGGCCTCCAGATATTGCTCACATATTGACCCGATCCTAAAAAACTTTCATGATACCAATTCCAGTCCTGGTTAAAATCCGATGGTGTAAGTGCAAATGCTGAAAAATGAAAACCCATCCAGCCACCGCCATTTTCCATATATTTTTGAAAAGCCTCCCGCTGTGAGGGCTTGTCGGGCCGGGTATCCAAAAAAACAACTACCTGGTAATGCGACAAGAACTCAGGGTTCATATTGTTCCAATTTTTGGTGGAGTCATATTGAAAATGGTATTTAGCGGCCATAAGGGGAAACCAGGCATTGGCTTCGTGTACAAAACTGATATGGGCTTTGTCTTCCCGGGCGGTGTAAAAGGCTATTACTTTAAATTTTGGCGTGCCAATTTGGGCATTGGCGCGTAAATGCCACTGGCAAAACAGGCAAAAAACAAATAATGTAACTGCGCTTATTTTTAGCTGTTGAGACGAGGCCATGGTCTAAGAATATTGAAATGAGTATAGGTAAAAGTAAATAAATGTTTTAAAGAATGAGTTGAATTTAGTACGTTTTAAAAAAGAAAACCCTTACCGGAGGGGCAAAAATCGAGGTAGTTTAAAGCTTTAATGACTTTTATTAGAAATTAAAGCATTGACCCTAAGGTAGTTTGGCTATATTGTTTTACCTGTTTTAAAAAAAAGTAAATTAATTTTTGGCGGATAATTCTAACTTTCTATATTTGCAATCCCAAAACGAAGGGAGTTTAGCTCAGCTGGTTCAGAGCATCTGCCTTACAAGCAGAGGGTCACTGGTTCGAACCCAGTAACTCCCACAAAATAAAGCCTCTTAGTGAATAGCTAAGGGGTTTTTTGTTTTGTTATGCAATTACCCAATATGGTGTAATACCACCATAGACATCGTTTTCCTTTCTTATGGTTTGAGTAATATTTGATTAAGTATTTCAGGCTTGTGGCAACCACCATAACAATGGTACTGGAAAATACGGAGTCGCTGACTACCGAATTGCGGAAATTGAGATCACACGTTCCGGAACACCTTGACCATCTTGAACGATTAATAATTAAATGACATTTTTTATTACTCAACACCAACGGTGATCATTTAGGCATGGTATCGTATGGTCATGGCATCCGAAACGCCCACTCCAAAGCCTGACGCCTAATTTTCTAATTCCTCAGCCGGGCCATCATCCAAGTACCTGGCCATTGATATCTTGCCGTTTCATTTTACTGAATAATGTCAGATAAATATACTGCGGGTAAGCCTGAGCTGAAGTCCATATAAGTCAACCACGTTAAAATGACGGGGCAAACTGTAGGGTTTTTATTTATTTTCACGTCGTTTTCAGCCCATTGTGTGATAATTTTGTTTTTGTATAGTAGTAATGAAAAAAATCGACATCAATATGACCTGTGTCAGCTAAATCGTTATAGTTATAGATGGCCGTCCGATCACCGCGATAGGATTCCCAGGCCATTGGATAAACACTGCCAAAAGACCTATAGTTGCAGCCGTCGGAACTGAAAAAGAACCGGGCTTTACCGTCCAGGCCCCATGTCGATTTTAACCAGATTTCGTTTCCCGGAAATATTTGTCCTTCCT
>NZ_CAIWNH010000600.1 GCF_903913935.1 uncultured Mucilaginibacter sp. | reverse complement strand
TTGCGGTGAGGGAGGGATTCGAACCCTCGGTACAGTTTCCCGTACGTCAGTTTAGCAAACTGATCCTTTCGGCCTCTCAGGCACCTCACCATTTTGGTCTTATCAACCGTTATTCCTTAAACCCCTTTTTTCGGGACTGCAAATATAGCAATTCGCATAAGCCGTCAAAAAAAAATTTGTTTTATTGGCAAAAAGGGCGGTTTGTTGACGAAATCTCAAGTTTTCTGGTTTGTATCGCATAGATAATCAGGCGCCTGCCGGCTTTTTATAAAAAAATAGTTTTTAACCCGGAAGCCTGTCTGCCGTAAATATTATAGCAAATAACCGAATGAAAGTGCTTTTCAGGCGTGTTTTTGCTGCGGGCAAAGCTTAAAAAAAATATTTTCAAAATATTTGTTAATCTAAAAAACAACCCTACATTTGTAGTGTACTATTATACTAATACACTATGGGTATGATACAAATTGAAAATTTAAGTTTTGGATACCGAAAGAAGGCTTTGCTTTTTGAGGGACTGAACCTGTCGTTAAACAAAGGGCATATTTACGGCCTGCTCGGAAAAAACGGCGCCGGTAAATCAACCTTGCTAAAAAACATGACCGGACTTGCTTTTCCGCAAAAGGGCAGCTGTTTGTATAACGGGGTAAATGTTTCAAGTCGGCCCGTTTCAGTTTTGGAGGATATTTATTTTATTGCCGAAGAGTTATATGTTCCCTCTCTTACGCCAGTGCAGTTTGTTGCCAATACCGCCGGGTTTTACCCAAAATTCAATCAAAGCGATTTTTACCATTATCTTAAACTGCTGGACGTTGATATGGACGGCAAAATGGACAAACAATCCTTTGGGCAACAAAAAAAGGCCATGATCGCTTTTGGGCTTGCCACAAACACAAACCTCCTAATAATGGATGAGCCTACCAACGGCCTGGATATTCCCTCAAAGGTACAGTTTCGCAAATTGATCGCATCCGTGCTTACTGATGACCGCTGTATGGTGATCTCCACCCACCAGGTAAGGGATCTGGACAGCCTGATCGATACCTTATTGGTTTTGAACGACCGCGAAATTGTGGTTAACCTGCCTATGGATGAAGTGGTGGACAAGCTGATTTTTGGTATGTATCCTGATACAGCAGGCCTGCCTGTTGTTTATGAAGAAGAAAGCATCCGTGGTAAAAATGCTATCCTGCGCAATACGACAGGCAAGTTTAGTAAGGTTGATCTTGAATTACTCTTCAACGGCATTATCTCCGGAAACAAAACCTTGTTGGAAATATTAAAAACATCGCCAAATGAATAACATATTTAACTTAGGCAGGTTCAGCAGGCTGTTTGTTAAGCATACGGTCGAAAATTATAGGAGTTACCTGATGTCGTTAACCGTATTGATGGGGGTAATGATACTGGGCGGCAGTTTCCTGATTTATATGATTGAGGCGCCAATGGACAAAGGTTTGCAAACTGCTCTTTTTTCCATCATCCTTTTATTGGCCGGCACGATTTTTACCAGCACCATTTTTGCCGGGTATGGCGACAAGAAAAAAGCTGTCGCGTTGCTTACTTTACCTGCATCGCATTTTGAGAAATTCCTCGTCGCATGGATCTATTCTTTTTTACTCTTCATCATACTTTATACTAGTGGCTTTTCCCTCGTTGTATCATTTGCGATAAACGTTAAACATTTTCCGGGGCACCAGGATGGGGTGATTAACTTTTTTAAAACACCAGTATGTGAAATGTACGTGTTATATGCACTAATGCATGCGGTTGCTTTTTATGGGGCTATTTTTTTCGACAAGCTACACTTTATAAGAACCGCCTTTTTGTTTTTTATTTCAGTTGGGTTATTAATTAGCGTCAATAGAATTCTGCTGGGTGTCTTTATCCCCAGGCCCGTTGATATCACTGTACCGTTTGGGGGCTTAAGGATTCAAAGCAATCAGCGAACTTTCGAGATCAATATTAGTCATCAGGATTACTGGATGATCACCATCATTTCAGTTTTGGCAGTGATATTTTGGATAGCGGCTTATTACCGGTTAAAAGAAAAACAGGTTTAATTAACAAGTAGAAAAATGGAGTTTAGAGACAACGAAGCTATCTACCTGCAAATTGCTGCTTTTGTAAGCGAAAATATTTTGATGGGGAAATGGCCTTCAGAACAAAAGATACCATCCGTACGCGACCTGGCGGTAGGGCTGGAAGTTAACCCCAACACAGTGATGCGTTCGTACGAATTTTTGCAAAACCAGGGAGTGATCTATAACAAAAGGGGCCTGGGTTTATTTGTTGCCCCCGATGGTTACGATAAAATAAAAGCATACCGCAGGGATCGCTTTATTGAACAGGACCTGCAGGGCATTTTTAGAAATATGTATTTGCTGAGTATCAGTTTTGAAGAAATGCAGCAATGGTTTGAGCAGTTTAAAAAGGATAATTACAAATCGGACAATAACAATGAAAACAAGTTATAAATTGGTATTTGCGGGAATCATCCTGGTTTTAATATCGCTGGTATGGTACGATTTTTTACTTAAAGGAGCTTATGTTTCAGGGAAATACAAAGATCCATATAACTCTTTTGTTGATTTAAAATTTAAGGACTTTGACACTGTTGACCTGGTTTCTTCAACTGCAGTAAATGTAAAATTTGTGCAAGGGCCGTTTAAGGTGAGGATCGATTCGAATTTTTCACCATATACCCGCATCAAACAAATTGGAAAAAAATTGCGCATCAACGCAGTATTTGAAGACGGCTACCTCTCTGACCCGAGTACGTATACGCTTGTAATTTCATGTCCTCATCTTTCAACTATAAATACCGATGCTACCTACAAGGCAAACGGCAAACATGTAACCGATACGGTAGTAAGGGATGACTGGCGGATGCGCCAGGTTTTGATAGAAGGGTTTAAACAGGATAGCCTAACCATTAACCAGGACTATGGCTGCACGGTTATCCTGGCGAACGATCATTTTCAAACGGTTAATGCCAATATTGGTAAAAAAGAAAAGAGCGGTTCAAATCTGGTGATTTTGGAAAATAATCAAATTCAAAAAGCGAACCTGGCTATTTTAAATACCAGCAAATTGATATTGAATAACGCTCAAATCGGCGACATGAATTACCACCTGGCCGACAGCGCCAAATTGATATTGACCGGTAAAGCACAAAACTTATTAAAAAAATCTAAATCTGAACAAAAATGAAATTAACGATCAACAACCTTTCTAAAACCTATCCAAATGGCGTTCAGGCAATAAAAGATGTTTCATTAACCCTTAACAATGGCATGTTCGGGTTGTTGGGGCCCAACGGCGCAGGTAAATCCTCGCTGATGCGTACCATTGCAACCTTACAGGAGGCTGATTCGGGCAGCGTTTTTCTGGACGGCCTGGATGTGTTAAAAAACAAAACAGAAGTACGGCAACTGCTTGGCTATTTACCCCAGGAATTTGGTGTTTATCCAAAAATATCGGCCGAACGTATGCTGGATCATATAGCGCAATTAAAAGGTATCGGCAATAAATCGGAACGAAAGGACCTGGTAAATTCGCTGTTGGAAAATGTCAATCTGTCAAAAGACAAAAAGAAGCATTTAGGCACCTATTCAGGCGGGATGAAGCAACGCTTTGGCATAGCCCAGGCCCTGATTGGCAACCCGAAACTAATTATTGTGGATGAGCCGACCGCGGGTTTGGATCCGGCGGAAAGAAATCGTTTTTACAACTTATTGAGCCGGTTAGGGGAGAATACCATCGTCATCCTTTCAACCCATATTGTAGAAGACGTGAGCACGCTTTGTTCCAATTTCGCGATCATTTGCATGGGGGAGGTTTTGTATTCAGGCGAACCTGAGAAGGCGGTAAACGAAATGGAAGGGAAAATATTCAGCAAGGCCATCAATAAAACGGAACTGGGGCATTACCAGGATGATTTTAAAGTGATCTCTACCCAATTAAAAACAGGCAAATTGCATATCAGGATAATACAGGAAACTGAACCGGGGAACGGCTTTGCTCCGGCCATCCCCAACCTGGAGGATGTATACTTCAGCAATATTGCTACCCGTGTTGATGTAAATACTATTTAACCACCCATTAAACTTATTGGTTATGTTTTGGAAAATATTTCTGTTCGAAATTCAGAACAGGCTGAGAAGGCCTGCCGTATATTTATACTTTATTGCTGCGCTGATTTTTGCAACCTTCATTTTTGCAACCGGATCAATGCCACTGGCTGAAAAGGAGCATATTAATTCGCCATACACGATCGCATTGTATTGCGCGGCTATTACCATGCTCATGATGCTGATCAGTTCGTCAATAATGGGCACGCCACTATACCGTGATATTGAATACAATACAAAGGACTATTACCTTACTTATCCAATAACAAAGGCTGGATATTTTTGGGGGCGCTTCATTGGCTCATTTTCAAGCATGTTGTTTATTGCTTCCGCGATAATTATCGGCGCTTACCTCGGCACCAAACTAGGACCTGCCATGGGCTGGAGCGACCCTAAGCAATATGGCCCCAATTATTTAAACTACTACCTGCATCCTTTTTTTATGATGGCCTTGCCCAACCTGTTTTTTACTTCTGCCCTGTTTTTTGGGCTGGTGGCCATAACCCGCAGTGTAAAGGTAATTTATGCCGGAGGTATCTTACTGTTTTTAGGCTATTTTCTCTCCATATTTTTCCTTAACCATACCAATAACGCCACAGTAATTAACCTTGCTGATCCGTTTGGAATTAACGGGGTGAGGTTGCAGACGAACAATTCTTCATCTATTCAACAAAATACAACCGCATTCCCTATTACCGGAACATTTTTGCTTAACCGTGTGATTTGGACAGGTGTTGGCCTTGTGATCCTTTTATATACGTATTTTACATTCAGTTTCGAAAAGTTCTTTAGTGGTAAACGGGATAAAGCTGCCATTGATAATGAACCTGCTGCGGCAAAGAAAGCGTTTGTACCAAGTGCCAATACCAGTTTTAAGGGATCATATAACCGTAAAACACTGGCTAATCTTACTAAAATTGAATTGCTGAATATCATTCGGGATAATTATTTCTGGATCATTCTTTCGGCGGGTGTTTTTTTCCTTGGTTTTGTTTTCTGGATGGGCAACAATGATAACGGCGTACCTCAATTTCCACGTACGGTAATGCTGATGGGTATTTTCAACAGTGTTTTTACTTTCTTTATCTTTTTCATCATCATCTTTTATACCGGCGAAACACTTCACCGCGACAGGATAACCCGCTACGCCTATATCAACGACTCGTTGCCACCACCAAACTGGGTGTTAAACGGTTCAAAACTGATAACCCTGTTAATACTCGGTTTAGGTTTAACATTAATCCCGCTGGTAACCGGTTTTGTAGTGCAAACGGGCAAAGGTTTTCACGACTATAACTTTCCGGTTTATTTGATCTATATGTTCATCATTACTTTACCGTCGCTGTTAGAAATGGTAGTGTTTTCATATATGGTACATGTGCTCATCAACAATAAATTCGTGGCCCACGGCATTGGCGTTTTCTTTTGGGTGGGCATTTTCTTTTTGCGCACATCTGGTATTTTTAACTATAATTTACTGCTTTATTCTTATACCCCGTGGTTTGGTGTGTCCGACATGGATGGAATAGGCCACATGATGGCACCCGTCAATTGGTTTAACCTGTACTGGTTGCTTTTTGGCGGCTTATTGATCATCCTTTCGGGCCTGTTTTATTACAGGGGCGTAATATCTTCCTTTAAGGAAAGATTGCAGTTGGTTCCGGAGCGTTTTGATAAAAAAACCAAACTGATCAGTGCGGTTTTACTGGCTGGTTTTTTATCCGTTGCTGCCTATAACTACTATAATGTTAGCTATTTAAATAATTATACGCTCAAAGGTGAAGGCGATGACAGGGCAATCATTTATGAAAAAACATTAAAACATTTTGCCAGCCTGCCATTGCCAAAAATCACCAGGGTAAAAATGTTCGCGGATATTTATCCCGATAAACAGGCTCAGTATGTAAAAGCTTTTTTGACTGTTGTTAATAAAAACGATAGGCCGATATCGCAGATGTTGTTGGATGGAGATGAACTTTCGGATTACAATATAAAGATCAATGGCAAGCCCATGCCTTTTACAAGCCCGTTAATCTATCACCGGACGTTTTTTAGCTGGTTCAGGCCCGCGAATGACACGGCAGCCTATCGATTGTACCGGTTTGAAAAACCGCTGGCGCCGGGCGACTCGGCACTGCTGGAAGTTAATTCACAGGTAACCATTAGAGGTTTTGACAATGGCTTATACGGGCAGCACCTGTTGCGCAATGGCACTATCTTTACAGGTGGACTGCCTGAATTAGGTTATGATGATGACGACGAGATCGGCAGCCCTTATGTGCGTAAGAAAGCTGGTTTGCCACCTAAAGAGGAAGAAGATATTGCTCGAAATGATCCCGAAGGTTTTAATAATCTTAAAGCAGGCAAAGCTTCTGATCTTTTTAGTTTCGATCTTACCATCAGTACTTCGGGCGATCAAACCATGATCTCATCCGGCGAGCTGGTAAAACAATGGAAACAAAACGGGCGCAACTATTTCCATTTTGTACAAAACCAGCCGGGAATGTATTCGCCGTTGGCCGCAGTGGGCGCAAAATACGCTGTGGCACATGATACCGTGCAGTTGGAACACCCGGTAAACATCAGTATTTACTACGATGCGAAACATAGCTGGAATGTCAGCAGGTTTATGGCTGCGTACAAAGATGGGTTGCACTATTTTAATACCGCATATGGCCCTTATCCGTTCAAAGATATCCGCTTAGCCGAAACTTCGCAATATGGGCCTCGTACCGGTTCATTTACGACTTTTGATACCTACGCCGAGTATTTTGCATGGTGCGCCCATTTTGATGACCCCAATGAAACAGACTATTGCTATTTTAATACTGCCCAGCAACTGGCGCAGCAGTGGTGGCGTTTCCAGGTGGCGCCAAATAATACCGTAGGGTCATTAAATATTGCCGAAGGATTAGCGCAATACAGCGCCCTGGTGATGATGGAAAAGAAATACGGCAAGGATAACATGAAATGGATAACGATGGATCAGTTATGGTTTTACCTCTTTGTAAGGCGCCGGCTTGAAGAGCCGGAGCATCCTTTGATCCGCTCAAATACCTGGTTTGAATGGGGTGGTAAAGCGGCAGTGGCATTGTACGGTTTAAGGGACATGATAGGGGAGGACAGCATAAACACAGCCCTCAGAGAGTTTAAAGATGCCTATGCGTTTAAAAATAAACCGCCATTTGCGGGCAGCAATAATCTTTACAGTTATTTGCAAAAACATACGCCCGACAGCCTGCAATACTTTTTAAATGATACCTGGCAGAAAATAACTTTGTATGATAATAAGTTGGTTGATGTTAAGGCCGTTCCGACCGGAAAAAACAATGAGTATAAAGTGACTTTGAAAACAGATGTAGCCAAAGTTTATATCGACAGCAAAGGCAACGATGTGCCGGCCCTGGAAATGAATGATTACATTACCATCGGCATATTTGCCGCTGATAGCAAAAATAAGGAAGGACGGACGCAGGTAAATCCGTTGTATTTAAAGAAATACAAGCTTACTTACGGCAAGCACACTATTACGTTAATTGTTAAGGGTAAGCCTGCACGGGTAGGTATTGATCCATATAGCAAACTAATCGACCGTAATCCTAATGACAATATGAAAGACTTTTGACCTCGGCTTCTATAAGCGCATGCTCAATTAAAACGTCCATGTACGACGCAAGCGGCTGGTGGCAATTGCAACAAATATAAGATGCGGTAATGTTTTCCAGATTAAATACTTTGATAACCTTGATGTTTTTATGAAATACGGAATTAATACAAGGCTGATTTAAGCAGTATAAACTGTAATAATTTGTAGGTTGGTTCATGTTTCTAAATAATAATAACGCTAAGTTGTAAAATCTGCAGGATACTATTTATAGAATTAAATATGAATTATTTGTAGTTGTTCCGTTGATAAAACATGGCAACTTTTGTTTAATGGTAAAAAATAATTCCTGGTAGTATAGAACCATACAGGTTTAACAATAAGACTATGGTATACCTTAGTGACGGTATTTTGCTAATTAAAAATCAGGCCCCGGATAAACCATTTTTATAGCGGTTTAATGGGGCCCTTTCTGGCAAAAATCACAACAAATCTGCATGTTCTTTCAAATACATGTCAAATACAAGATGCAGGTATTTTTTCAGGGAAATTATTTTAACCAATAGCATAAAACTGGTTCAGGCACTTACCGCATTGGTATCTTTTTACAATCCGCGGAAACAATGCTTTTATTAATATACCGCGGTGTATGCGGGTAGGTTGCCCACCCTTGCATTTTGGGCAAGTGTGCTTCTTGTTTTCGATTTTTTGTTCTGCAATAAGTGATGGGGCTGGTTGGGGCGCTATGTCTGTCATACTCTTTTTGTTTTTAATGGGATAATTAGGTAATAAATTCGTTGTAATCATTTGCCGGGCCTGCCTAACTGCAAATTATTTACTTAGCAATTTTAATATCTTGCCAAAGAAGGTATTAATCTTCATGGGGTAAATATTGCAGCCCATTTGAATGTTTTGCCGGTTCTTTTTTTTGAAATTACTATGGGCGCTAATTTGTAAAACCTTGCGGGAATATCACATAAAACCGATTATGAATAGTTAGTTGTGGTTTGGATGATACGATGAGCATAATATTCATTGATGAAATAATTAAAAGCAGGAAGTTCGGCTCTGGCTACCTCGTTTGTGATGAGCTGGATTTAGCATTTAAAAAAGTTTTTGCATTAACGGAGAAAAAGCTTTTAGATAATGGGAAGGGTATTTTTTTTGCTTTTTAAAATTGTAAAGTCACAATACTATTATAAATATGTAAATAATATCAAAATGGATGGGCAAATGTTCACTTCCAGACATCATACTAAATATGATGCTAAATTCCATTTGAGTTGATATTACGCTCGTAGTACAATTTATGAATCAATTGTAATAGTATGTACTACAAATTGTAAATAAAATACCAATACCTACAGAAAGATAAATATTTGATAAATATTATTTCGTTTTAAATAATTGTACGCAAAATATAGCCATTTCATTTGCGTAAAAGGAAAGGTTTTAGATATTTTCGTTGATATTTAAATAAGCAAAAGAAACAATCTGGTTGTTTATTCCGTTTATTTTTTTAAACTTTACTTACCTGCTGCTAGTTTATAACTTATATCTATACGCCATAAACAGGTTTTTAGTTGAAGGTATTTAAATTGATGCCGGAATAATAATTATACCCGGTTACTTAACCACCGATATATGAAACCCTATTCCGACCCTGAACAGATTATTGATGCCGGGAACATTACCAGCGAAAGCATTAAATCTCATATCCGTTTTCGTAAGCTGATTGAAAATAGCCACGAGGGTATTTCACTGTTGGATAAGGACCTGAACATTATTTATCGCAGCCCTGCGGCCGCCCGTCTTGGCGGATTGCAAAATGATACCCGGGATAATGTGCCTATTTTTGAAACTGTCCATCCCGACGAAAGGGAGTATTTTACCGATCTGCTTGGTAAAGTATTAATAAGTGAAGGTGTGCCCATCTCCTCGAAATACCGCACTAAACATATCAAGGGACATTACATCTGGATAAACATTGTGTTTACAAATTATCTTAATGATCCTGATATCAGGGCTATTGTGGTAAACTGGAGGGATATCACAAATGAAAAGGAGGCCGAAGACAAACTGCTGGCAAGCCAAAAACGGTTTAAAGCATTACTTGAAAACGGCACCGAGGGGATTATTTTATTTGATGCCGGGCGTAAACCCATTTACGTATCACCATCCTTTAAAACTATAATGGGTTATGACGAAACTGAATCGTACCAGTTAAATACTAATAAAACGGTACATCCCGATGACGTTAGTTATGTAATGGCAAAATTTAAAGATAGTTTAAACGCCCCTGGATTGCCCATTAAGGATATTATTTACCGGATATTGCACAAAGACGGGCACATTATTTACGTGAATGTTACCATAACCAATTTTTTAAACGATCCGGATATCAATGGTATTATTTATAATTATACGGATGTTTCTGAAGGTAAAAAGCTTCAAAATGAACAAATAGAGTTACTCAGCAAACTGAAAGAAAGAAACCAGTTTATTGAACAGATCCTTCAAAATCTCCCTGCAGGTATAGTAGTTAACCGGATGGACAAGCAGGAGGTTATCTTTATCAATAATAAATTCGGAGAGATTTTTGACTACGAGGTCAGTAATCTTGAGGATTACTCAGCTGTTTTTAAAAATCTGTATCCTGATGATAATTATCGTAAAGACGCAGCCGAAAAAATCTTTTCAGCATTGGCGAGCGGTGATCCGTCGCAAATGGAATTCCCGCACGTAGAGATTGTAACTCCGAAAAACAATAAAAAGATCATTGATTTAAAAATAATTCCGCTTTACGAGCAACAGCTATTCATCACCACCATGATGGACGTAACAGCCCAGGCAAAGCAGGAAGCAGAGTTATTAAAAACAAAAGCTAACCAGTATGCCATTATCAATGGAACCAATGACCTGGTTTGGTCGGTCGATTCGGATTTTAAAATAATTATTGCAAATAACCGATACCGGGAATTTGTTAAAGCCAACCTTGGGATCGATTTGAAAGAAGGCGATGATGCACTGCTGGAGGGCTATGGCGGTGAAATTACACAACGCTGGAGGGTAGTTTGCCAGCGGGCGTTAAAAGGGGAACGAATTTCTTTTACCGATCAGATGTTCGATAAAAGAGTGAACAAACTTCAATATGGTTTGGTATCGGTAAACCCAATGTATAATGAGATCGGGACTTTATTCGGTGTGTCCTGCAATATTAGAAACGTCACTGAGGAAACAGTAAACCTGATAGAGCTACGTCTTATGAAAGACAATCTTCAGAAGGTTTTTGAATCATCCCTGGATATGATCTGTAAGGTGAGCAGCGATGGCTATTTCCTTAGTGTAAGTCCCGCTTCTAAACAAATTCTTGGTTATGCGCCTGAGGAAATGATCGGTAAACTGGTAATTTCATTTATAGCGCCGGAAGATCGTGAAATGACCGAAAAAAGAATTGTCCTGCTTAAAAAAGGTAAAGATCTTATCAATTTCGAAAATCGGTATGTCCG
>NZ_CAIWNH010000599.1 GCF_903913935.1 uncultured Mucilaginibacter sp. | reverse complement strand
TGCTGTTTTATTCTTTCTATATTCATGATCCGGATCTCCTTGTGACAACCCTAATCAGTACGACACACCGTGTGCAAAAGTGGAACACCTCACCGATCCGAGTGGCCGAAGATCCTGTCAGTATCTAAAAATTCGATATTCAGTTTTATAGCGATTTGTTGCAGGTATGTTCCGGGTTGAGATACGAAACACATTTTTTATAAACAGACATGTATAGCTTTTATATCGTAATAATAATTAACAACCATTTGCTGAATGTAATGCCCATGCTTTATTAACTAATCAATCACCATCCCCTCCACCCTTCTCATTTGGTGCAGCGGCATTTGTGCTGATTTCGGTATGCCTTATCTGGCCGCCTAAATAGCCTGTACGGGCAGCCAGCCCGAACCCTATCAAAGAGGCAAATAAGATGACCATCGAAAAAGGTCTGATCAATGATGACTGTTTAACCGTAACAAATAAACCTATTAACGAAATGCAGCCTATAACTATCAAGGCTATTAATGAAATTAAAGCGGACTCTGCATGCTCTTCGACGACATTTTTAGATACGCCCTGGATATGCTCAACCGCTTCCTCTGCGCCTTCGCCAGTTGCATAGGCTATTCCTGCGCCAATAGCCGAAATTATCAAAACATTGTATGCAGCAACTAAAGTTGCATTGCTTTTGTTCCAAATCCCGTGGATTAAAACAAAGGCACCCAATATAGATCCGAAAATCGGCAAATGGGTTATCAAAAGGTGTATGTGTGTCTCGCTCATGACTTTTTTTTCAAAGGTTGCTCAAATTCCTAACAAATTAAATGACCCGCATCAAATGACAGTCTGATTGACGTCACTAATGTATGTCAAATCCGGTATCAATTTGTTCCCAGGTCGAATCATTTGAAGATACAAATGTTGTGAGTTATGTCACGCTATTATATGATTCTCATCATCGGATTTTTAAAGATAAACACCAAGATTTGAAGAATCTATCTATAAAATCCAAAGAATTATGAAAACGCTAATACTATGGGCTTTTTTGTTAACAGTGATGTTTTCATGTAAGCCATCCGTTAAAAACCAGGGTGCCGAGTTAACAGGTAAAACCGACGACTCGATCATTCAAATTGCCCGAAAAACCTTTAAAATTTTGCCATCTGTAGCGGAAAGTAAGGATAATCCCTTAACTCCGTCAAAAGTAAAACTGGGTAAGTTATTATATTTCGATACCCGCCTTTCAATGACCGGAAAGAACAGTTGTAATTCATGCCATAACCTCGCAACTTATGGCGTTGATAATAAAGCAACGTCAACGGGAGATGCCGGTCAACAGGGCAACCGCAATTCGCCTACTGTATTCAATGCAGCATTGCACAATATGCAATTTTGGGACGGGCGGGCAAAAGATGTTGAAGAACAAGCCGGTATGCCGATCCTAAATCCGGTTGAAATGGCGATTCCGCACAAAGGCTTTTTAATTAACAGGTTAAGTACTGTTAAGTTATACCAGGATATGTTTAAAAAGGCTTTCCCAGGCGAAAAAAAACCAGTCAGCTATGCAAACCTGCAAAAGGCAATAGGCGCATTTGAACGTACGCTGCTTACACCGTCAAGATTTGACAAATACATGGCTGGAGACAAAACCGCGATTACTTCTGATGAGAAGTCGGGCCTTAAAGTCTTTTTTGACTCCGGTTGTAATAATTGTCATTTTGGGGTTGGTATTGGCGGAGGAACATTGCAAAAGTTTGGATTGGTAACCAATTACCGCACCCTTACCAGGAGTAAAATGGATGATGAAGGGCGAAAAAAGGTAACTAAAAACCCGTCAGACAAAGATGTGTTTAAAGTACCCGGGCTACGTAACGTTGCAGGCACTTATCCCTATTTTCACGATGGCAGTATAGCTAATTTGGATACGGCAGTA
The DNA here is from genome assembly GCF_903913935.1 of uncultured Mucilaginibacter sp. GTDB lineage: Bacteria > Bacteroidota > Bacteroidia > Sphingobacteriales > Sphingobacteriaceae > Mucilaginibacter. Next base: position 17,210 of record NZ_CAIWNH010000599.1, on the reverse strand, counting down.
AAAATAATGGGTAAGGCGCAACTAAATAAAAACTTAACTGTTGCAGAGGTAAAAATGATTGTTGCTTTTTTAAATTCATTATCGGGAAATATTAATCCGGATGATAAGATAGTGCCCTTGGAACTTGTGAAAAACAGGAATTAAAAAATGCTTTTAATTCAAAAAAGAGTCTTCAGCATATTAAAAAAGTTGATAGCCCTTTTTTTAATTTAACTATATGAACTATCCCTTTCAACACCCTTACCCTATTAATAAGGAGTTTAAAAAGCCTGCGGCTTACTTTTGTTTGGAGTTTGCTATTCATCAACCACTTAAAACCTATTCGGGCGGCCTTGGTTACCTGGCGGGCTCTTTTATGCGAAGTGCATACGAACTTGGGCAGAATATTGTGGGTATCGGCATTTTATGGAAATATGGCTATTATAATCAGGGCCGTAAAGGCGATGACACGATGGAAGTGCTGTTCCAGGAAAAAGTATACCATTTCCTGGAAGAAACCGGAATTAAGTTTACCATAAAAATATCAGGGCATGATGTTTGGGTAACCGCTTTTTATTTGCAGCCCGATCTTTTTAAAACTGCCCCTTTATTTTTTCTGACAACAGATCTTCCTGAAAATGATTATCTGTCCAAAACCATCTCTCATAAACTATATGACAGTAACCCTGAAACCAGGGCCGCCGCAGCTATTTTACTGGGAGAAGGCGGGGCACGGTTATTGGAGCAGATCAGCTATCAGCCCGACGTTTATCATTTAAATGAATCGCATGCGTTACCACTGGCTTTTTATCTGTACAGAAAATACCGGTCAGTAAGGGAAGTCAAAAAAAGGTTTGTTTTCACTAACCACACGCCGGAAGCTGGCGGAAATCAAAAATCAGATATTTATCTTCTCCAAAGGATGGGTTTTTGGGGTGATATGCCGATAGAGGAGTTTAGAAAAATTACACAATGCTACGATGATAATTTAGACCAAACATTAACGGCGCTGCGGTTTGCAGGAAAAGCGAATGCTGTTTCTAAAATTCACTTAAGCACACTCGAAGATATGTGGAAGGGTTATACCGGGATCTGCCCGCTCATTTCTGTTACCAATGCACAAAATTATGCCTACTGGGCCGACAAGGAAATGTATGTTGCCCTAACAAGTAATGCCGATAAAGCACTTATCGCAAGAAAAAAAGAATGTAAGGCGACGCTTTTTGAAGAAGTGGCGGACCAATGCGGCGTAATTTTAGATCCTGATGTTCTCACGATTGTTTTTGCAAAGCGATTTGCGGGGTATAAAAGAGCGGAACTGTTGTTACATGATATGGATCGTTTGCACAGGCTGCTGAGCAGTAAGGAAACGCCGATCCAGGTGATTTGGGCCGGCAAGCCTTATCCATTGGATTATGAGGCCATCTCCAGTTTCGACAAAATCGTGAACTTGTGTAAATCTTATCCCAATTGTGCGATCCTGGTTGGATATGAGTTAAGACTATCAAGACTGCTTAAGCAGGGGGCCGATGTATGGTTGAATACTCCGCGCCTTACCCGCGAGGCTTCAGGAACAAGCGGGATGTCGGCTGCCATGAATGGCTGTGTCAATGTATCTATCCCGGATGGATGGGTTCCTGAATTTGCCAGGGATGGCATCAACAGTTTTATTATTCCTAATACTGAAGTTACGGAGCATAAATTCCAACAGGATGAAACAGATGCCCACAACCTGTACAATTTGTTGGAGGATACCGTAATACCATTATATTATTTGCACCCCGAAGCCTGGTTATCGGTCATCAAAAATAGCATGCACGATATTTTACCAAATTTCGACAGCAACAGGATGGCTAAAGAATATTACGACCATTTGTATAACATTTCAGAAAGCGATAGTACGCCAAACCCTGGCAATTAAGTATTAGCCTATCCCGGTTGGACTTATAAAGCTATCAGCTTTTCGAGATACATCAAAATGCTGATAACACTGCTGCTTTCATTAACTACATTTTGATTTTAGCACCCAATATAACCCTTTAACGTCGGTCGTCCAAAGGGGTAATATCCATACCAGGATAATCTCCTCTACAAGATCTAATATCGTGGCGATGGCAGTCAAATAAAACAGCAAATATAATGGTGCAGGCAGAAAGAAAAAGGAAATAAAGAAAAGGCCCTGAAAGACAGCAGCAATTTTTGCAAGCCAGGTGTGAAACCCTGTTATTTTTCCGTACCGGGCCAATGCAAATATGACCTGAAAAATATAAAGCAAGATTAATATCACAACTAGAATAATTTCATGGATCAGAAAGCCCTTGTTGAATACAAAAATCCCAATAATGGCCACGCCTACGGTCAGGTCGTCTGCTATCGAATCAAGTGAAGCCCCGAATTTACTGATCACCTTATAAGCCCGGGCCAGGTAACCGTCAATTGCGTCCGTAAAAAAACTGATAACAAGCATCCATTTAAACAGTCCGAAATCATGATTGATAACCAATAAAATCATTACAAACGCCGCTATCAACCGATAAAACGTTATTGCATTTACGATATAATAACCTGGCTTATGCATAACCTAACAAAATTAAATAGCAAAAAGCAAACGGGGCCGAGCCTAATAGCGAATCAAAACGATCCAGCATCCCTCCGTGCCCGGGCAAAATAGATCCTGAGTCTTTCAGGTTAAGGCTTCTTTTCATCATTGATTTCACAAGGTCGCCAAATGTTCCTGTTACAATAACAATCGTTGCTAATAGAATCCATTCACCTGTATTAAGTGATGTTAAAAATAATGAACCCAGGAACACTGTAATGAATGCAAAAATCGCCCCGCCTATACTCCCCTCCCAGGTCTTGTTAGGCGATATCCGGTAAAACAGCTTGTGCCTGCCAATTGTTTTTCCGATAAGGTAAGCACCGGTATCATTTGCCCACAATACGAAAAAATATCCCAAGGGAATTTGGTAGCTATAGGTATGACGTAAAAGTGGTAAAAACGCAATGCCTATAAAAAAGCACATCGGAACGGTTATATAAATTATCCCCAAAAGGGTAAAGCCTATGTCGTGAAAAGGATGGCCCGACAGCATAAATAATTTTATAAAAAAAATTCCAAATATCAGTGGAATATTAATTAACAGGATCTCCCAGTCGTTGTTGCCGTTTATTACCAGGGCAACAGTACTCAACACAACTGTAGACAAAACCGCGCCCGCCAGTTTAACCGGCGATATATCCTGATTGTCAAACAAATTGTAAAACTCATACAAGGTGAGCAGATTAATTGTTAAAATCAGTAAAATAAAACAATAGCGGCCTCCAATAATTGCCCCGGCAATTACTAATACCAATATAATACCTGTTAATGCCCGCTTAGTCAAATTGTTCATGGTAATTAACTAATTCAAAAAACAACCCTTAATTTAATTAATTCTGTAAAATCATTCTTAATTAAAATGAATAATCATTTGGTTGAATTATTGCAAAATGTCTATATTTTTTTAGTTTATATATGATGACGAACAATTCTATTTGTGACCTTACTTATATTTTGATTCCTGACAATTGGCGAGATTTGAGACATTTTTAAAATTGTTTAATGTTGGTTTCAAATATTGCGATCTGAAAAATACGGTAATGAATTTCAGTAAACACAAATCCCTGCACCTCATATCTGAATAAATATGGATTCCATTACTCACCTTGCCATCGGAGCCTGCATGGGCGAAGCATTTGCCGGAAGGAGGCTGGGTAAAAAGGCAATGCTTTGGGGAGCAATAGCGCATAGCATCCCTGACATTGATTTTATGTCGTCATTTTGGATGACTACCCCTTCTGCGTTGCTTGCACACAGGGGCTTTACCCATTCATTTGTGTTTTGCGTAATTGCAGGAGCATTATTTGCATTGCTCGCAGGGATGTGGCACAAGCAAAATAATATCACGTTTTGGAAATGGACCCTGGGTTTCACAATGGTGATTTTTTTGCATGTATTTATTGATGCTTTTAATAATTATGGCGTGGGTTGGTTTGAGCCATTCAGCCACAGCCGGATCACATTCAACGCTATCTATGTGGCCGATCCATTGTTCTCAATATGGCCGGGTATTGCCTGTATTGCGCTGATATTTTTAAGGGTTAGTACACAGCATCGGAAAAAATGGTGGCAAATTGGGCTCGGACTGAGTGGATTATACCTGGCATATTGCTTGGTTAATAAGAACCAGGTTAATACAGAAGTGAAAAATATACTGCAAAAACAACATATCAGTTATACCAGGTATTTTACGACACCCGCACCGGTGCAAAATTTGCTTTGGTTTGTTGTGGCCGGCGATAACAACGGGTATTATGTTGGCTTTCACTCATTGTTGGACAGTAGAAAAACAATAGATTTTCAATACTTCCCGCGCAACGACTCCTTGCTAAATCCAGTACGTGACCACCGGGATGTTCAGCAACTGATCCGATTCTCTAACCAGTTTTATACAATAGAAAAATGGCGCGATAGTTTGGTATTCAACGACCTGCGGTTCGGCCAGGTAATGGGGTGGGAAAACCCAAAAGGCAAATTCGTATTTCATTATTTTCTACAATACCCTGAATCTAATAAAATGGTTGTTCAGCGGGGCAGGTTAGAAGGATGGAACTTGCGAAGCGTCCAATCTTTTTGGAAAAGGATCAAAGGAAATTAAAATTGGCGACTAAATAAAGCCTTAATAATCTATCCGGACATGGTAAATGCTCATCAGCATTCGCTTGAATATGGTTTTGATGGTTTCAATATCTTTTAGGGTGATATTACTATCTTTCAACTGGTTTTGATCGAGTTTGTATTTTACAATACGGTCGACCAGGTCGCTGATGGATTTTTCATCAGGCTCTTTTAATGAGCGGGAGGCCGCTTCAACCGAGTCGGCGAGCATTAAAACGCCGCCCTCTTTCGAAAAAGGGATAGGCCCGGGATACCTGAAAGTATTTTCGTCAATGAACTTTTCAGGAAAATTCTTTAAGAACGACTGGTAAAAATAATCCACCCGGGTATCGCCGTGATGGGTACGGATAAAATCTATAACAATTTCAGGGAGGTTGGCCCTGCGGGCCATCTCGATGCCTTTACGCACATGGCCTATGATGATCTGCGCACTTTCCTGGTATTGCAGTTTATCGTGGGGGTTAAAACCCGAGCTTTGGTTCTCAATAAAATAAAGCGGGTTCTCCATTTTCCCTATATCATGATACAAAGCCCCCGCCCTAACAAGCAAGGCATTACCGCCTATGGTATAAATAGCATTTTCGGCAAGGTTGGCTACCTGTAACGAATGCTGAAAGGTACCCGGTGCCGAAAAAGCCATCTCTCGCAATAATGGTGCGTTGGTATTGGTTAGTTCGATCAGGGTGATATCCGAAGTGATCGCAAATACTTTTTCGAAAATATAAATAAGCGGATAAGCCAGCAGGGTAAGCAGTACGCTAACCACAAACGGCAGGAAATTCATCCAGTCGATGCTTCTTAAATTACCTTCGCGGATAAGCGAGATCCCGATAAAAGCCAAAAAGTAAGTAAAAGTGATGATCAGTGCCGAAATAAGGAATTGTTCGCGCCGGATAAGGTTTTTGATGCTGTAGATGGAAACCATGCCGGCGGTCAACTCAAAATAGGCAAATTCAAAGCTGTTAGGCACAAAAAAGCCGGCTATCAGTACTACCAGCAAATGAATGTTTAAAGCCAGGCGCGTATCAAACAGAATGCGGATAATAATTGGCACGATACAATACGGGATATAGTACAAATTGGGCAATTCAAATTTTATAGCTGCAGATAAGGTCACCAGCATAGCGGTAACCACCAGTAATATTAAACTTACCAGGCGGTTATCCTCATAAATATCTTTTCGGAAAAGGTATAAAAACACCATTAACAAGGTAATGGCAATGGCGACCAGCAACACCTGTCCAAGTAATACCAGCCGCGGGTCGCCGTCTATCCTGGCATTGTCCTCGAATGCTTTTTTGTATGACTGTAATTTCTGATAGGCCTCATCATTTACCACAGAACCTTTCGCAATAATCACATCCCCTTTCTGAACCATACCACGGGTGGTTGAAAGGCCGTTAACAGCTTCTTTCTCCAGCCGGGAGGTCAATTTATTATCAAAAGTTAAATTCGGCTGTATCCTGTTACTTAAAAGATCGATCAAAAAAGCTTTATCCAGGTATTTTTTCTGACCAAGGATTTTATCACAATAGGCCAATGCGGATTCTTTGGTGAACAGATCGGCCGTGTTTTTGTCACCAGCAATATTTTTATCAAGAATTGTTACCGGGTAATTTTCCGAATTCTGTTGGTACTTTGGGTCCGGACTATAGATGCCTTTATCATAAATCAACTTCAATAATTCATCTCCGGCTGACTGATATTCATCTTTTTGCCTTGCTTTCAAACCTGAGGTATGCCATTTAACAGATAGGTCGGCGTTGAACCCTTCCAGTTCGCGGTCGCCCATTTCATCATCCAGCTGATAAACGGGGGTAACACTGGAAAGTGCTGATTTTTCGTCACTCTGAATCTCCTGGGGCGTTTTTAATATGGCAAAATTATAAGGCGAGATAAGTTCCTTTTGGTTCCAGATCCTTCCTTTTTCAATATCATAACTAAATTTCGCCTGCTTGGGAAGCGTAATAACAATTACGCCAATACTAACCAGCATCATTAAAAACTTAACATTACGGGAGTATTTGCGAAGGACTGCCTTTTGGCGTGATGAAGATAGTTTTGCCATCGATGTATTTAACCCGTCAAAAATAAGATATTTTTAGCTAAAGTATTTTTTTATTGCTTTTGTAAATAAAATTAAGATATCTTTATGATATCATTTTAAAATCAATTATCATGGACGCTGAAAAAACAATCCACCCACCTTCCGGCTATGCCGCGTTTGCATTATTCCTGATATTACTGGCAGTCACTATAGCTGCACTTGCTTTTGAACAAATTGCTGTTGGCGTTATTTGCGGCACTATTGATTTTGTGCTCGTACTGCCCGGCTTGGTTATCGTAAACCCAAATGAATCAAAAGTATTAACGCTTTTTGGTAAATATGTTGGTACAGTTAAGCAGGACGGCTTTTTTTGGGTGAACCCTTTTACTGTAAAAAAGAAAATATCATTGCGTGCGTTTAACTTAAACGGCCAGCAACTTAAGGTAAATGATAAAGTTGGTAACCCGATTGAAATTGCGGCCGTTATTGTATGGCAGATAAAAGACACTGCCAACGCGGTTTTCGCGGTTGAGAATTATTTACAATACGTAAACATCCAGAGCGAAGCGGCTGTAAGGCACCTGGCCAATTCGTTCCCTTATGATAACATCGAAGACGAAAATGCTACGATTACCCTGCGTGGCGGAGCTGAACAGGTGAGTGTTTTACTGGAAAAAGAACTCAATGAACGCCTTGACCGTGCCGGGATAGAAGTTTTGGAGGCCCGGATCTCACACCTGGCCTATGCGCCTGAGATTGCGCACACCATGCTGCAAAGGCAGCAGGCTTCAGCCATTATTTCTGCCCGGAGGTTGATCGTTGAAGGAGCAGTTGGCATGGTTGAAATGGCTTTGGCCCGCCTGTCTGAAAAAAATATTGTTAATTTGGACGAGGAGCGCAAAGCAGCTATGGTTAGCAACCTGCTGGTTGTTTTATGCGGCGACAGAAGTGTAAACCCAGTTGTTAATACCGGCACCTTATATCATTAATTTATGTACAGTGTGCTTGATACAAAAGCTGTAAATGAGTTTTCCCTGATAAGGCACGGCTTGTTCAATCCCGAGTATGAATTAACCGATGGTGTTAATATTTACGGAAAAATGAGCTATCACTGGTTTTCGCAACTCGGAACGGTGGTTGAATCGGGCAGAGGCACGTGGATTTTCCAACGGGAAAAGATCTTTGTCCGCACAATTGTGATCACGGATATAGAGGGCCGCACTATTGGCTATGTAACGCGGGGCTGGTTTAGTCGTAAATCAACCCTAAGCCTTGATACAGGTTTCCAGGCTGATTTTTATACTCACTCTATTTTTTCGCGCGAAAATATTTGGGAATCGTCAACTAACGGCAAAATAATTCAGATAACAAGTTCCCTTTTCAGTACGAGGAACGACGTCCTGATCACTCCGGGCACAACGTCTGCCAACCTGATCCCTTTATTGATATTTTTAGGTAAGCATTTAATTATTTTGAGAAGGCGAAGAAAGTCGCGACATTAAATATGGCCGAAAAAAAAGCATTTATATTACGCATCAATCCGGACGTTTTAAAGGAGATCGAAACCTGGGCAGGAGATGAATTCAGGAGCACCAATGGCCAGATAGAATACCTGCTGCAACAAGCTTTGATTGCCCGGAAGAAAAGCAAAAGCAAGAAAAAAGATTCGTAGAGACGCAATACTTTGCGTCTCATTTGGCAAATTCAGCAAAAACATAGACGCAAAGTATTGCGTCTCTACGTGTATCCATTGCATAAAAAAACTAACTTTGCCTTTCCAATTTAACATCATATATGAGAGACGTAGTTATCGTTGCTGCCACCCGTACCCCTATCGGTAGTTTTGGCGGCAGTTTGGCCGGTTTGTCTGCGCCACAATTAGGCGCTATTGTTATAAAATCGGCAGTAGAAAAAGCCGGCTTAAAACCCGAACAAATACAAGAGGTTTACATGGGCAATGTATTGTCTGCCAATATTGGCCAGGCGCCAGCAACACAGGCAGCTGTATTTGCCGGACTTCCTTATTTACCTGCAACAACTATCAATAAAGTGTGTGCTTCCGGCATGAAAGCTATAATGCTGGGTGCGCAAAGTATTTCGCTTGGACAAAATGATATTGTAATTGCTGGCGGGATGGAAAGCATGAGCAATGTGCCCTACTATCTGGATAAAGCCCGCAACGGATATCGTCTGGGTAACGGCCAGCTTACCGATGGGCTGATAAAAGACGGCCTTTGGGATGTTTATAATGATTACCACATGGGTTCGGCGGCGGAACTTTGCGCTGCGGACTGTAATGTTAGCCGCGAAGACCAGGACGCCTTTGCCATTGAATCGTACAAAAGAGCACAGGCTTCACAAAAAGAGGGCAAGTTTAAGGAGGAGATCACTCCTGTCGAACTAAAAGATAAAAAAGGCGGGGTAACTTTATTTGCCGATGATGAAGAGCCCGCAGCCGTTAAGTTTGAAAAGATCCCCTTATTAAAACCCGTTTTTAAAAAGGATGGTACGGTGACTGCTGCGAATGCCTCGACCCTCAATGACGGTGCCGTGGCGCTGGTATTAATGAGTGCCGAAAAAGCAGCAGAGTTGGGTATAAAACCAATGGCAAAAATTGTTTCGTATGCCGATGCCCAGCAGGCGCCTGAATGGTTTACCACCGCTCCTTCAAGATCGATTCCATTAGCGCTGCAACGTGCGGGTTTATCATCAGGCCAAATCGACTATTTCGAGATCAATGAAGCATTTTCGGTAGTTTCCATCGCTAATAACAGGCTGCTTGAACTTGATCCGGCAAGGGTAAATGTGAACGGCGGCGCGGTTGCGCTGGGTCATCCGCTGGGCGCATCCGGAGCCAGGATCATCGTAACTTTAATACATGTGTTGCTACAAAATAACGGAAAATTCGGCGCGGCAGGAATTTGTAACGGCGGCGGCGGCGCCAGTGCAATGGTTATTGAAAATTTGCGTTAATTAGAGCAATGAAAAAAATATTTATCCCCCTTTTATTATTAGCGGCAATACCCTCTTTGATTTTTGCACAGCATTCTGACGAGACCATTAATTTAAAACATTTAAGGGCATATGAAGACACGTTGATCACCCTGGGCAAGCATTTCGTAAACGACACAGAGGAAATGGACCGCCGAAATGCCAACTATACTTTCATCAAAACGATGGTTAACGCGCTAAAGGTTCCCAATTCCTTTCTTTATCCTTTTGATTCTGTAAAAACGGTCAGCATTATCAACTCACCCGATAATCGGTTCCGCATCATCAGCTGGCCGGTAGAAGCTGCCGATGGCAGTTACCGCTTTTATGGAACGATCCAGGTAAATACGGGCGGTAAATTATTGATGTATCCTTTAAATGACGCCACCCCTGACCTTAAAAACCCTGAGGATTCTGTCACTGATAACCGCAGATGGTTCGGGGCGGAGTATTACCGGATCATCCCTGTTTATACACCAAAACTCTATTATGTTTTGCTTGGTTGGAAAGGAAATAATGTAAAATCAACAAAACGGGTGATCGAGGTTTTATCGTTTAACGATCAGAAGCCTGTTTTGGGTATGGCCGTTTTTGAGGGGAATGGAAAAACCCGCAAAAGAATAGTTTTTGAATACACCCGGCAGGCATCATTGTTGTTGCGATATGTGCCTGAACAAAACCTCATTGTTTTCGACCACCTTGCTCCCCCGGACCCTAAAATGAAAGACCAGCACGACAGCTATGGCCCCGATATGACATACGACGGCTATAAGGAAAAGAATGGCCGTTGGGTTTATGTTGATAACCTTGATATGAGAAATGTGCCCAGCGCGCATGACGCTGAATATAACGATCCAAAAAAACAAGCTGAAATAGATAAAGCGACACCACAAAAGAAGGATTAAGGCAAAATTAAACGCTACGAATCTGGCCATTTCAATGTTTTAACTTCCAACAATTTAGCATCCCAATTACACACTGGCTATGGTAATAAATGCCAAATATTTGCGACTATTACAAAAGCATATCGGAATTTAATTTTGATTTACAGGAATTGTAGTATTTTAGTCAAATTATTTAACTGACCCCAATTTATGTCTGAAACAACTTTGGCAGCTGACGCTGTCCCAAAAAAATCCAGGTTTCCCAAAGCTGTCCCCTTTATTATTGGTAACGAAGCTGCTGAGCGTTTCAGCTTTTACGGGATGCGCTCTATACTCACGCTTTTTTTGGTAAAACAGTTTTTTAACCCTACGGGTGCTGCAGCTTTATCCCAGCAGGCCGATGCACACGCGAATAAGCTAAATCACCTTTTTGTAATGGTGGCTTATGCACTGCCGTTTGTAGGCGGCATGGTCGCCGATTGGTTTACCGGCAAATACAAGCTCATATTATATATCTCGATGGTATATTGCCTGGGGCATCTTTTATTATCAATGTTCGATGCCAGCCTCGGTGGTTTTGAAATCGGTATGCTGGTAGTTGCTATTGGCGCCGGTGGTATAAAATCCTGCGTTTCAGCCAATGTGGGCGACCAGTTTGATGCCAGCAACCAGGATCTGCTTTCGAAAATTTACGGCTGGTTCTATTTTAGCATCAACGCGGGCTCTATGCTTTCAACTGTTGCTATCCCCTGGACATATGACCACTTTGGGCCAAAATGGGCTTTTGGTGTTCCGGGCATATTAATGGCGCTTGCTACCCTGATATTTTTTATGGGCCGCAAGCGATATGTAAAAGTTCCACCACAAGGCGTTAACCGTAATAACCTGGTATTTATCACATTTTATGCATTAACCCACATGGGCCAGCGCAAACCGGGAGAATCCCTACTTGATGTTGCTAAGGGCCCGTTCGATCCTGAAAAAGTAGAAGGCATGAAAGCGGTTTACCGCGTCATGGCAGTTTTCTTTTTCGCCCTGGCGTTCTGGGCTGTTTGGGACCAATGTCTCTCAGAATGGACACTTTATGCCGCCAAGTCGGACCTTAATATTAACCTTGGCTTTACTTCATTCGCAATTGATCCTGGTCAAGTATCAACAGTTAATACTATTTTCCTGATGATATTTATAGTCTTTTTTAATTATGGAGTATATCCGTTTTTTGATAAAATAGGGTTGAAAACCACGCCGCTTCGCAGACTTGGCGCCGGTTTGATTTTAACTGCTCTATCGTTCGTAGTGATCGCCTTTACACACAATAGTATCGAGCATGGCGGCGTACCGTCAATTTGGTGGCAGATATTGGCTTTTATGATTCTTTCGGCGGCGGAGGTTTTGGTATCAATTACCGGCCTGGAATATGCTTACACACACTCACCGAAATCAATGAAAAGCACCATGACCGGGATCTGGTTCCTGGTAGTATCGTTTGGCAACTTGATTACCGCTAGTGTTAACGGGTTGATAGAAGATGGCGGTTGGTGGGCGCATAACCTTAAAGGCGCAAACTATGAGTGGTTCTTCGTGATATTTATCATGGTGTTTGTAGTGGCTTTTTTGATTATTTCGCCACGGCTGAAGGAGCGCAACTACATTACCGACCCATATGTTGAAAACCAGGTAATTGCAGACACCAACAATTTATAACTAATTCTATCGTTAACAAAAAAGCAGTTTAGTAACAATTACTTTACTGCTTTTTTATTTTAAATGCAGGTGAAAATAAATTATTTTTGCCGCCTGTTTACTCCAATTTAATATAAGTGCCGGATAGCATCGTAATTATACCCACCTACAACGAGAAAGAAAATATAGAACGGATGATCCGTAAAGTATTTTCGCTTCCTCATGATTTTCATGTACTTGTCATCGACGACGGATCGCCTGATGGCACCCAGAACATTGTTAAACAATTACAGATTGAATATACCGGGCGTCTCTTTATAGAAGAACGGGCGGGTAAACAGGGTTTGGGAACTGCATATATTCATGGGTTTAAATGGGCAATTGCCAGGCAGTACGATTATATTTTTGAGATGGATGCCGATTTTTCACACAATCCTGATGATCTTTTAAAATTGTATGAAGCCTGTATTGAAGGCGCTGATGCTGCAATAGGCTCACGCTATATCAATGGTGTTAATGTAGTTAACTGGCCCATGAGCCGCGTTTTAATGAGCTATTTTGCGTCAGTATATGTCCGTTTTATAACAGGAATTGATATACAAGACGCTACTGCCGGTTTTATGTGCTACAAACGCAGGGTTTTGGAAACTATCGATCTTGACAAGGTCAAATTTGTAGGCTATGCCTTCCAGATCGAAATGAAATATACGACCATTAAACATGGCTTTAAGCTGGTTGAAGTGCCCATCATATTTACCGACCGCACTCTAGGTACCTCAAAAATGTCGACAAGTATTTTCAGGGAAGCTTTTTTTGGGGTGATCCAGATGAGGATAAATGCGATTTTCAGGAAATATCCCGAAGGATAGTGATTAATGCGGATTGCGGAAGTTCAATTGCGGAATAAAATCCGACTTGTCATAACACTATCCTTTCTAAATAGATTATTCCGCATTCGGCGTTCCGAATTCCGAAATAAAAAAATTAATTTCGTTGGCAATGAATGAGCACCTTGATCCCGACCGTGAACGCCTCTCTCCTGCTGAACGTGATATTGAAAAAGTTTTGCGTCCGCAGGCTTTTGAGGATTTTACCGGTCAGCATAAAATATTAGCCAACTTAAAAATATTTGTACAGGCGGCCCGCCAGCGTGGCGAAGCGCTCGACCATGTGCTGCTTCACGGCCCTCCCGGGTTAGGTAAAACAACCTTGTCCTATATCATCGCAAACGAAATGGGTGTGGGTATTAAAATCACTTCGGGCCCGGTGCTGGATAAACCCGGTGACCTTGCCGGTTTATTAACTAACCTGGAGACGGGGGACATATTATTTATTGACGAGATCCACCGCTTAAGCCCCCTGGTCGAAGAATACCTGTACTCCGCAATGGAGGATTTCAAGATAGATATTATGCTGGAGAGCGGCCCAAATGCCCGATCGGTACAAATTTCGCTTAACCCGTTTACTTTGGTTGGTGCTACAACACGATCGGGCTTATTGACGGCACCATTGCGCGCCAGATTCGGTATCAATTCACGACTGGAATACTATGATGCCAAATTGTTAACAACCATAGTACTTCGCTCCTCATCTATTTTAAAAACTCCCATAACGGATGAAGGCGCTTACGAAATAGCCCGCCGTAGCCGTGGTACCCCGCGTATTGCCAACGCCCTATTGCGCCGTACCCGCGATTTCGCCCAGATAAAAGGCGATGGCAATATCGATACGGCCATTGCCAAATACGCCCTGAATGCTTTGAATGTTGATGAGCATGGACTGGACGAAATGGATAATAAAATCCTAAGCACTATAATTGATAAATTTAAGGGCGGTCCGGTAGGCCTGAAAACAATTGCCACTGCTGTTGGCGAAGACGAAGGGACTATCGAGGAGGTTTACGAGCCATTTTTAATACAGGAAGGCTTTTTGATGCGCACAGCCCGTGGTCGTGAAGTGACTGAATTAGCCTACAAACATTTAGGAAAAATTAAGCTGGGCGGCAATCCCTCGTTATTTTAACTGTGTGACAGCCATCACGGAATGGCATAAATTCAATATCTATATTTTATTATTCAATGAAAAATTTACTAATGTTCGCTGTTTTATTCATTTCAATCAAAGCATTTTCACAACAAACAAAACATACGCCTGATCCTGTCGACATGGTAAACCCATTAATGGGCAGCGACTCCAAATACGACCTTTCAAATGGCAACACCTACCCTGCCATTGCATTACCCTGGGGTATGAACACCTGGACTGCGCAAACCGGCAAAATGGGTGATGGCTGGCAATATACCTACGGAGCTAACAAAATAAACGGCTTTAAACAAACCCACCAGCCATCACCGTGGATGAATGATTACGGACAGTTTGCCATTATGCCGGTGACCGGGCATTTAAAAGTTACGCAAAATGGTCGCACAAGCTGGTTCTCGCATAAAGCAGAAACGGTTAAACCCTATTATTACAGCGTTTACCTTGCCGACCATGATATTACAACTGAAATCACCCCAACTGATCGTACCGCGCAATTCAGGTTTACTTTCCCTAAGAGTGATAGTTCGTACATAATTGTTGACGCCTTTGACCGTGGCTCTTTTGTGAAGATAATCCCGGGTGAAAACAAGATCATTGGTTACTCCACCAAATTTGCCAGTGGCCCGTTAAAAAACTTTAAGGACTACTTTGTTATTTATGCGGATAAGCCCATTACCATCGCCCAAACGTACAGTGATAGTGCTTTAACCGATTCATTATCGCTGCATGCGAAACATGCCCTGGCGGTAATTGGTTTTAAAACTGTAAAGGGCGAACAGGTACATTTAAGAGTGGCATCTTCGTTTATCAGTATTGAGCAGGCGGAGCTTAATTTAAAAAGAGAACAAGGCAACGATAGCTTCAGTATTACCGAGCAAAAAGCTAAAGACGTATGGAGTAAAACATTAAACCATGTGGCAATTGAAGGCGGGACGGTTGACCAGCAGCGTACATTTTATTCATGCCTGTATCGCATGGTGTTTTTTCCCAATAAATTATATGAATTTGACGCAAATAACAATATGGTGCATTACAGCCCGTATACCGGCACTACAATGCCGGGCTATATGTTTGGTGGTACAGGTTTCTGGGACACTTTCCGGGGTCTCTATCCATTCTTAAACCTGGTTTACCCGGGTATTGTTAAGGAGATGCAGGAAGGCCTCGTAAACGACTACAAGGAAGGCGGCTGGTTGCCTGAATGGTCGAGCCCCGGATACTCGGATGTGATGATCGGCAATAACTCCGCATCAATTGTGGCAGAAGCTTACCTGAAAGGCGGACGTGGTTATGATATTGAAACGCTTTACCAGGCTTTGATCCATGGCGCAAATAATGAGGGCCCACGCGGCACCGGCCGTAAAGGCGTTGAGTATTACAATAAGCTGGGGTATGTGCCCTATGATGTAAAGATCAACGAAAATGCTGCCCGCACCTTGGAATATGCTTACGATGATTTCGCCATTTACCAGCTGGGGAAAGCGTTGCATAAACCCGAATCAGAAATCGGTATCTATAAAAAACGGAGCATGAATTACCGCAACCTGTTTGACCCAACAACAGGTTTAATGCGAGGTAAAAACCAGGATGGCAGCTTTGAAACACCATTTAGCCCTTTTAAATGGGGCGATGCTTTTACAGAGGGTAATAGCTGGCATTATACCTGGGGAGTTTTTCATGATATGCAAGGTTTAGTCAATTTGATGGGCGGTAAAAAACAATTTGTGGCGAAGCTGGATTCTGTTTTTACCCTTCCGCCAATATTTGATGACAGCTATTATGGCGAAGTAATTCATGAGATCCGCGAAATGCAAATTGTAAATATGGGGCAGTATGCACATGGCAACCAACCTATACAACACATGCTTTATTTGTACGATTACGCCGGACAACCGTGGAAAACGCAATACCATGTTCGTGACGTAATGAACAAACTATATTTTGCTACCCCTGATGGCTATTGCGGCGACGAAGATAACGGTCAAACTTCTGCATGGTATGTTTTTTCGGCATTGGGATTCTATTCCGTATGCCCTGCAAGTGACCAGTATGCATTAGGTGCCCCTTTGTTTAAAAAAATTACAGTGAACCTTGAGAACGGCAAAAAAGTGATCATAAACGCCCCTAATAACAGCGACAGTAATTTCTATATAAAAAGCATGAGCGTAAATGGCAAACCGTATGATTTAAACTGGTTGAGCCATAAAATGCTGCTGAATGGCGCCAATATCATCTTTGATATGTCATCAAATCCAAACAAATTACGCGGGAGCAAAGATGCTGATTCACCATATTCATTATCAAACGAAAAATAGAATGAAAACATTTCTTTCAGTTTTATTACTGGTTTTAGCGGGCTTTACGGCTTCAGCGCAGGGGCCCATCCGGGTATGTGTAGCCGGTTTAAACCATGACCACGCGCATGGCATTTTGAGCCGGTATAAAGACGGCACGGTTGATATTGTAGGCATTGCCGAACCCAATAAAGAGTTATGGGTAAAATATGGCAAACGCTATCACCTACCGGATTCACTGTTTTTCACAGACCTTAAACAAATGTTGCTGCTTAAAAAGCCGGATGCCGTTTTGGGATATAATGCAGTAGGCAATCACGTTGATGTGGTTGAAATATGCGCCCCACTGCACATCCCGGTGATGGTTGAAAAACCTCTGGCGGCTACATTAGCGCAGGCAAAACGGATAGAAGCGCTGGCAAATCAATATAAAATAAGGGTACTTGTTAATTACGAGACTACCTGGTACGCTTCAAACCTGGCTAACTACAATACGATTGCGGCAGACAGCATAGGCAAGATCAGGAAAATGGTGGTACACGACGGGCACCAGGGGCCAATAGAAATTG
>NZ_CAIWNH010000598.1 GCF_903913935.1 uncultured Mucilaginibacter sp. | reverse complement strand
TGCAACATAAACATTGCCTGCGTTATCCACCGCCACGCCGGTTGGCGAATTAAAAGTGGCATTGGCACCATTGGCGTACCCAACAACATTTGCCTGCCCGGCCAGGGTAGAAACGGTACCAACCGGCGTTATTTTCCTGATGAGATCGTTGAAGGAATCGGCCACATATACATTTCCGTTTTTATCAACAGCTACTCCCTGCGGCAACTCAAACGTAGCAACGGTTGACGGGCCGTTTTTGGCGCCATATTTCCCCGGTAAACCTGCCAGTGTAGCTACAACGGCTGCGGTTGTTATTTTTCTGATCAGGTTATTGTTATAATCCCCCACATAAATATTGCCGTTAACATCGGCGCCTAAACCCAACGGGGCCGAAAAACTTGCACTGGTTCCGATATTATTCACCATACCTGCTTTGCCAGTACCTGCAAAAGTGACCACCTGGCCGTAGTGGTTTGGTGGCACTGCGCCGCCGGTATTTTTGGGCGCTAATGCGGTTATGCCTATGTTTACTTTATATGTCTGCGGTGTTTGATAGCTGATATTAGGTGCTGTTAAAAAGGAGCCCGCATTATTTACAGGATGTGGAATATGGCGCGTTTGAGAAAAAGCAGTTCCTGCCTTAAAATAAAATAAGACCAATATGAATACGCTAAGAACACGCTTATTGCTGTTCATATGCTGCTTTAGTAAATGAATTAAAGAAATTACGGTTTATTTAGCGCACAAGATAAAGCTAATATAGCTTATATATCAGCATTTCCAACTGCCGATCATTACTATTTTAACCGTTAAAAATCAAAATCTTAATTTGCCAGGTTTAATAGAGATACGCTATAATACATTTTGCGGTTGCCTGCACCGCTTCAAATAGGAGTGCTATATCGGTGCATCTTTTCACTACCCTTACTTTATGTTCTTTGGCACCTTAATTGCCTTAACAATAATACATTTAGATAAAATCAATTACTATGAAAAAGCACTTCTTAAGATTAATCGCCCTGCTGATATTCGCGTCAGCTATTTCCAGCTGTACTGTTGAATATCGTCAGCGCCACATGCACCATGATAATGACCGTCGCGACAATGACCGCCACGACCACAATTAGCAGCAAGTCCAAAATTGAATTGTAAACAGTACAATTGATAGTGAATTTCCGAATAATTGCTTATAGTTTAAAAGCTTCTGTTAAGGCAGGAGCTTTTTTTTGATTCATAACCGATCAATTCGTTTTTTTTGTCACCAGCACCCAATCCACCAATACCTGCGCCTGCCCGGCTTTTATTTTATCAACAGTTGATTGTTATATGCCAAAATAGGGCGCCTTAATTTTGTTTACACCATTTGGGTAACCGCCGCCTATTGCAAAATTAAGAATGATAAATTTCGCATTATCAAAAGCATACCGGCCGTAATGTTCAACCATAGCACGCGTTACTGAATAGGTAACAATACCATCAACCTTAAAAACAAGGCTATTGGCCGACCAGTCTACTGAGTAAACATGCCACTGGGTTACGTCTGTGCCGTTCGGAAAAATGTACCTGTATGCAAGCGGGGTGTTACCGAAATACTTCGGCCCATGGAGGGCATTGCTGAACCAGGAGGGATCGCCAACGGTTTCCATCATATCAATTTCGCCGCATTCGGGCCAGTCACCGTTCCCTAATGCCCAAAATGCCGGCCATAAACCTGCACCGCCGGTCATTTTCACGCGGGCAGAGGCTGTGCCATAGGTAAACTCCATTTTATGCTGGGTATTTATTCTACCTGATAAAAAATCATATTTTTTATTCTCCTTACTGATATAACCAGGATGGTAAACTGCTTTTAGCAACAATGCGCCGTTTAGCGCTCCATCAGCATCAGCGCCCTTTACCAATGCAATGGTACTTGCCGAATCGACATAAGCCTGCTGCTCCTCGTTCACGGTATTGCCGGTGATCTCAACATTCCATTTTGTACGATCGAGCGTGTTTTCGTTAAAATCTTCAAAAAAAACAGTATCAGTTTTGGATGTGCTTTGCTGTGCTTTTGCCATGTTAATTATTAAAAAGCAGGCCATGGCGGTAAGAGAAAGTATTTTCATGAAAAATTATAATTGGTAACGTAAAAATAGAATATGTAAACATAAATATTTTAGTTTGCGCCGACGAAGTTTTTTTAAAACGGTATTTAATCGCTATATTTTGGCCACATACCCTGCAATCTGCAAAATAGTCGGTAACCTAATCGGCTATCCAGCATCTAACCATTAATCACAATTATTAAAATGAAACTCAGCATAAACAATATATCAAAACGGTACAACAAGGAAAAGTATGGCCTGAAAGACTATTCATTAACCATTGAAAATGGAATCCTGGGCTTATTGGGACCGAATGGAGCCGGTAAATCAACTTTAATGAAGATCATTGCCACCATAAGTCAGCCAACCAACGGCACCATTGAATTGGATGGACATGATATCCAAAAAGACCCCGATTATATCCGGAAAATACTCGGCTACTTGCCGCAGGATTTCGGGGTTTATGCAAACTTGAATGCTTATGAGTTTTTGGAATATATAGCCGCCATGAAAGGTGTTGGCGGCCCGGGTTTGCGAAAGCGGATTGAAGCATTGCTGGAAGGTGTAAACTTAATTGAGAGCGCCAAATTACCGATAGGCACCTATTCAGGTGGGATGAAACAGCGCATTGGTATTGCACAGGCTTTGCTTAATGACCCAAAAGTTTTAATTTTTGATGAACCTACTGTCGGCCTCGATCCTGAGGAGCGGATGCGTTTCAGAAATCTGATATCAGACCTGGCGCAAAACAGCATTATTATTTTATCATCGCACATAGTATCGGATATCGAAACGATTGCGGATGAGGTTGCCATTATGCAATCAGGAATGCTCATCACCAAAGGAACACAGGATGAAGTGATAAAACTGGTGGAAGATAAGGTATTCGAAACCTTGCTTGATAGCGCAGAATTGAGCGATTTTAAAGCAAAAAACCTGGTAGTGAATACCAGCCGGCAAAAGGATAAGGTTTGGGTAAGATATATCAGCAACGATGCTGCCAGCGGGTCAAAATCATCGCCTGCCTCACTTGAGGATGCCTACCTTTTTTTAACTCACAAAAATAATTAAGATGGACGCTTTTTATAAGATCATTATTTCTGACTATAAGCAGCGTACCCGCAGTTACACCTTTCTGATCACGCTTGCTATCAGCTTATACTTTGCTTATGCCTTTTTGCCCGCCGCTAATGCGGCGTATACTACTGTGCGTATCGGAAATTACATAGGCGTTCAAAATGCCGCCTGGATAGGTTATGTAACCGCCATGATGACAAGCGTGTTCCTGGCGATGACTGGCTTTTATCTGGTAAACAGCGGTATAAAAAAAGATATAGATACCGGCGTGGGAGAAATTGTGGCGACTACCCCCATCAGCAATTTCAATTACCTTTTTGCCAAGGCATGCAGCAATTTTTTGGTATTGCTGAGTATTACAGGCTGTGTATTTGTAATGAGCATAGCACTGTTTTTTATACGATCAGCAGGATACCCATTTGATCTGGCACAGTTGATTTTGCCATACCTGCTCATCACGTTACCAACCATATGCTTTGTTGCTGCTTTAGCCGTAGCCGGCGAGGTATTTTTACACAGGTATACCATATTGATGAACGTTGGTTACTTTTTCTTTTTCTGTGCCATGGGATCATTACAGGCGAGCACCACAGGTTCATTTGATCTTTTTGGCAATAAACCTGTCACCAATGCCATGCAGGAATCTGTGGCGCGCCACTCCCGGGGCACCAACCTGGCTTTATCTATGGGTTTTAATTTCAGCGACAAAAGGGACTTTCACTCTTTTATTTTTAACGGGGTAGACTGGACGATTACAGGCATTTTGAGTCGGCTGCTATGGATAGGCTTTGGATTGCTAATCATATTTATCTCCGCAAAATACTTCCATCGGTTTGATATCAAACAAAAAGTAAAAACGAAAAAGAAATCAAGATCATTGGAAATAACTTTACACGCACAACCACTGCATGATATTAAGCTTTCAGAACTGCCGCCGGTTACACCCGCATATGGCATTATGCCATTTGTAAAAACGGAGCTATTAATGCTTTACCGCAAAGGCCCCCGATGGCTTTGGATCATCAATACCGGCGGCATGATAGCATTGTCACTTGCGCCTCTGGTCATTGCTCACCAAATGATCCTGCCCTGTCTTTGGTTTTTACAGGTTGCACGATGGTCGGACCTGGCTACCAAAGAGAAAACCAACCGCATCCACTATTTTACTTATGCTTCTTACAAACCCCTAACCCGTTTGTTGCCCGCTCAAATGATGGCAGGTATCATCATTTCATTGGTTTTAGCTTCGCCCCTGCTGATCAGGTACCTTTTATTAATGCAATTTTTGCCTGTATTCAACATCATTATGGGTGGAATATTTATTGTACTATTTGCCGTTGCGATCGGTATATTAAGCGGAGGGAAAAAGCTATTCGAAATATTGTTTTTCCTTTTTACTTACCTAAATATTGAAAAGGTGCCGTTTACGGATTATTTCGGGGGAATGAATCACGGCATGAATTACATATTCCTTATAGGCGGGTTAATTATGCTGTTGGCTTTTATAAGTTTTACGTGGAGAAAGATGGAGATCAGCAGGGTTTAAATAAAGCTTGTACCGGGATAGCTTAAAATAGAAACAGCTTCGTCAAGCTGTAAAGGGTTGACGAAGCTGTTTCATGAAATCACATTGAGTTTATGATTTCACTTTTATGTACTTTTCAATAATTGTTCTGTTGATATTTTCCTTTTCCACTTTTTCCTGGCCGGTTTGGATCAGTGTATCATTTTTAAAAGTGATGGTAAAATCAAATGATTTGCCCTCCCAGTTCTTATCGCTATAGAAATCGAGGTGCTCGGTATATTTATTACCCACCAGTGTGTAGGCGCCGCCCCCTGCATCAAAATGATTGGTTGAATCCTTTGGTGTATTTAATTTATGTGTGAAAAAAGCGAAATGGGTATCGTTACGGATCTTTAAAAATTGCTGATTTTTTGTATAATCAGTAACAACGCTTACACCCTTGGTAATGGTTGTACCGGTAATTAATTGCCAGGTACCTTTTATATCCAAAGATTGGTCATCAGCTTTTTTGTTATTGTTGCAGGAGAATAAAAAGATCGCAGTGATTGCGAGCGGGATGATTTTAAGTTTCATTTTTAAGCTTTTGTGAGATACTGTATTTGGTTATTTAGTTGAATAACTGGTAATTTAAATCATTTAGTGCTACATAAAAGTCAGCGAATGCCCGCTTGGCACATGTGTTGTTTTAACACCCGGAACGTTCCTTTTAAGCCATTTGAGCATAAACTCTGAACCTGGCTCTTCACTCGCAATATGTCCCAAAACCACTAATGATAAGTTGTCGCCTTTCGCCAGGGCATCGCGTACATACTCGGCTGTTTCCCATTCAGACAATTCGCCCACCATCAAAACGTCAGGTTTATATTTCTCTATACCTTCAATATGAGTTACCCTGCCCACTGCTCCGGGGTACAGCAGCACCCGCTGGCATTTCTGCAAAGGGTCGCCCATGTATCGTACTTTTTCAATATTTAGTTTAGCTTTTGTATGGCGGATCAGCTCCTTCAACGGTTCAGAAGGCATATTAACCAGGTTTGGTAAATCTTTATCGGCATATTTTTGCCATCCCAATTGATCAAGCACACCCATGGTAACACCATCTGGCACCATGCGGTGAATATAATCATGGTTCCGCCAAACGGCTATGTTATGTTCTTTTAAAAGATTGGCCTTATAGCGGTAAACCTGATCGTTCTGCAGCCAGTCTGTCTTATCCTCATGGTTATAAAAGGTAGGCTCGTGGGCGATGATAAAATTCGCGCCAAGGTCAATAGCATTACGGATAACGGCTATGGTGGCAAACATGGTAGTAACAATACCGGTTACTGTGGTATCAGGGCTGCCAGACTTTAGCGTATCCACCGTTTCTGTCATTGCACCGCCCGGCACATCTTTTATAAACAGATCCATGATCTGCTTTACCGTATAGGTTTCTTCTTTCTTTACCGGTTCCGCAGCCAGGCTCATTATCGGCGAAGACAATACGATCCCAGCCCCAACTGCTGTAGAAACATTATAAATGAATTTTCTGCGTGTGTAGCCGGCAAAGCTGCCAGCTTTTTGTGTTCCTGGTTCCATAATTGGTCGGTTTCAGATATTAATTGAAAGGAAACTATTTAAAGTTAAACAATTTACAGTCATGTATGAAGATTTTTCTTCAGCCATTAATTAAGCGATATCAAACTCACCGCAAAAGGTTTCAATTCAATTGTCTCTGAATTTACGATTGACAGGGTTGGTGCATTATCGCCCGAGACTTCATCAACGGTACTTATTTTGGCGCCCTTATATTCAGCGGGTACTTTAATACTGATCGCTTTGTTTCTTTTATTGAGGATAAGCACTTTTTTGCTTTTCCCATTTGAAAAGGCCTGCGCTGTTAAATCATCCCCGTTATTAGCGTCAATATTGGTCTCCACCAGCGTATCCCCGGCTTTAATATTATCTTTTATCATTTTTAAAACCCAGAAACGGGCATTTGGCGCACCGTTCGTATAATTGATCATACTAACGTCTGGGTACTGGGTAGGGAAACCAACCAACTGCGATTCGCCAATTACATCAATTCCGGCTTTTGTCAACCCTATAAAAAAATATGCATAAACGCTTGCCGAAAGGTTCCAGTAGGCCTGCGAAATTGGCTGGTTGCGCATTTCATCACTCACAAATGTTCCCAATTCATCAATGTCCGTTTTAGTTTTGGGGGATAATCTTTTGCGGATGCTTTCTATATAATTTACGGTATTTAAAAAGTTGTCGGCCTTGTCAAACAAAGTGTACTCATAGGCATCAAACTTTTGGTAATTATTAGCATTGGCATAACAATGGTAGGAGATCATATCCAGCGGGATACCGGGTTTATGATGAGCGGGGTTTAAGAAATACTCGAACCATTCCGGTTTTTCAAACGCAAGGGCTAAGCCAACAAATTTGGTGTTTGGGGATACTTTACGAATAGCTATTACCATTGCATCATATCTTTTGGTATAGATTTCCGGTGTATTGGAATGTTCAAGATCCGGTTCATTAAAAATTTCCCAATACGGTATTTTGTAGTAGTAGCCTGATTTACGGTATTTGCCCGATTCGTCGGTAAAGCCGCCTTTAGTGTACCAGCTGATGAGCCTAACATAGTAATCAGTCAGCTCTTTCATAGTTGCATCCCTTAATTGTGTACCGCCCCCATAGTCCCAATCAACCTGGTTAGGGTCTTTAGCATAAGCAACCGGCTTTTCAGTTTTAAACATCCATTGCGGTATGGTACTAAAATTCATGATGGTTGAATGCCCTTTGTTAGCTTCAAAAAAATCAATCGTCATCGGGTCTAGCAGGCTAAAATCCCACGAAGTTTTTCCACTTGCCGGTGCATCCAAGTCGGCCACCGCCAATTTTGGGTACGGAAACCAGGGCACATATCTTACATAGTCGGCACCAAGGTCTTTTAATGCATTGAACGATCCATCGTGCATTAAGGCGCCCCTCCGGAGCATAGGGTTGCCAACCACTTGTAATGTTGGGGTTGATTTGGACACCATTACGGTATGATCCCATTTTACATTTAATGCGGGGCCCTGGGCCATGCAAACGTTCAGGCCAAAAAGGAATAAAGTGAAAACTGAAAAACTTTTCATGTGATATTTATTTTGGTTTATATGAAAATCTAAAAAACTTATACTAAATCATCCGGTCGCTATGCATCAGCATACCTTAACCGTTTCTATACCGAGCAACTGACCTAACTTCATGATTTTTGATGCGATATGCCCTACCCCTATCGCACAATGATGCGCCGGTCCGTGTGCGTTCCACTGCTCAACAAAATTCTTTGCGCTAATGGGGAACCTGTAACGGCTATTGGTATTTCCAATTTCGAGTATAGGCCCTGCAACGGATGCTGCTTCGGCAACCAAAAAAAACAACTTCCCATCGCCCGTTTCAACAACAGACAACAAGGTCACCGGACCGTGTTTAACAGACATTTCGACCGATAGGCCGCTGCCAACTTTACCGTGATATACTTTTAATGGTTTTACTTTGATCCGGCCTTCAGCAATTGCCGGGTGACAGGGGCCATCGTGCCCCATCAGCACTACATCATCTGTAAAATCCATGGCATAATATTCAGTAAATGAGCCCCCAGCGCCAAAACTATCCATGATCTTCATCGCCTGGGCGTTTTTTACTTCATATTCCCCTGCTACCGGAATATGGTTTGACGTAAGCAGGGAAGTACCCATGATCACCGAACTCATCGTATCTGCATTAAGCGGGTTACCCGCGCCTTTATGATAGTAAGCGATCGATCCTAGGCTGTATTTTTTCACTATTTTATCCAGGGCAACTGAAGTTCGTGCGGCGCGTTTCAGTTCATCAATTGAACATTCCGGAATGATCTCAAAACTTTCGGAGAATTCTTCCAGTTTGTCCTTTACTTCATCCTCCGAGACTTCTAGGCGAATGGCTGAAAGTTCATCTACTTCGATAATTTCCATATGGCCGCCAAACACGATTGATTGCAGCGTTAGGTTTGAATAGATATCCAGCATGCCGTTATAATAATTGCCCATCAGCCCCAGCCGGTTATAGCTCATCACATGTGCAACTTTTGCGGCTGCTATCCAATCATCAATTTGCTGCCAGACTGCCGGATCATTATGCAACACGCCGGTAACCTGATGGAATGGAATATTTGCGCGCCTGAACACATTGGCGATCTCAGGAACCGGGCAGGCCGAACAGTAAGCCAGCCACTCACCAGTCATTTTGGTGAGGTCATCCAGTTTGTTAAAAGTTGCATAGTCAATAGCCGCTTCGGGCGCAAGGTTTAAAATGATGACCGGCACTTTGGCTTTTTTTATCACCGGGAGCACTGTAGAAGATAAGGCATAGGTGGTAACATATAAAAATATCAGTTCCACATCCTCCTGTTTGAACTTTCTGCCGGCTTCATAGGCTTTATCCACTGTATCAATTAAACCGAGGTTAACAACTGCAGCGCCCGATCTTTCGATACCGGAGGCTACCTCGCCGATATAGCCACGGAGGCGGTCTTCCAGCCCTGCAAATTGTTCCCAATAAACATCCAGGCCAATGCCAAACAAACCAACTTTCAAAGGAGGTGTTTCCATTATCTTAAATTATTTAACGATAGGTTTCGGGTGGATATTCAACCCAATTAATAATACAGTAATTATTGGGAAAATATACGGATTTTAAAAACCGGATGGCAAGATTTCTTCACCACAGAAATATGGTTTTTAGTATATTTACCTGACGCTATTTAAATCCTATAGATGGGCCTTCACATTTTCGCCATTGTGTTATCGCTTTTGTTGCTCATTTATCACCAGGTGACTACCTGGGTACCGCTTTTTCCATGGAATGACGTGAAGCAATACAGCCGGAAAGAGCTGTTGGCTGAAGCGGGTACAAATGGCATATTAATGGCTAATGGCACGCTATGCCTTGTATTTGGCAATACCGGCTTTCATCACTACTACCCGCTTATTTATTCTCCTGTCCTGCTGAGCGGCGAGTTTTTTCAATGGTGGCTGCCTTACCTGTCAGCGAAGTTTGCCTCATCTAAGGTTAATTTTGATTATGAAAGGCTTTTTGGCCGCACCACAAAACTAATCGCCCATAAACCCGGCAAAAGAACGCCGGATGCTAATCATATTGTACTGCATTCAATCACGGTGATCACGCTAATAGTGGTTTATTTGGATCGGTTAACTTAGATTTGATCAATGTTTCATCGAAGTGCTATCACCCTCAATCCTTAAACTTTCTTTATGGATGGCATTTAATAGTTCGGTCACGAATTCACTTGATAAGCCCTCCCTGTTACCGGCGGCAATACCCTTATCAAGCACCTGTTTAAACCTGGCGGCCTGCAATGGCGGAATATGGTTTTTTGCTTTGTAGATGCCGATCTCCTTAACTATCCGTTCCCGCTCTCCTAAAACTTTCATCAGCTGGTCATCCAGCGAATCAATTTTATGGCGACTGGCGGCAAGGTCCTGTTGGGTATTAACGGGGCTGGTTTGTGCATGTACAGCGCCAATGCTGATTATACAGATCCCAATCGCCAAAATAGCGGCTTTAAAAAACGCATTTTTCATAGAGTATAACTGTTCAAGGCCCTAAATTTAGCGCATTAAATCTTTACTGGCGATGCATCCGGTTAAAAATCTGCCATAACCTGTCAATTTACAGTTAAAAATGGCTAGCGTATCCCCTATTTTTATCCCTGTTTAATTAATCCTATATTTCGCTTTAATTACCTTAAAATACCGGTTCCTATGTCATCACCCAAAAAATTAAAATATTGTTTCAGATTGATTATGGTTACTTTAGTATATCAGGTATTCATATCAAACCAAACAACAGCACAAACCACAGCCGGTACCGCCGCTATGTACGAACAAAGCAGCGAGACTTCGGGACTGGTAATTCAATACGGGCAGGATGTAAATGCCATCAGGGATTTTTATTCGCCCTATACAAAGATCGACGGTTACGAAGATCAATCGGTACAAACCTCGCCCGATGAGCGTAAACGGCTGATCGAGATCGGCGACAGCTACCTTGAAAAACTAAAACAACTGGATTTTGACAGCATGAGTATTTATGGCAAGGTAGATTATACCCTGCTTAAGAAAGAGATTGTGTACGACCTGGGCTCATTAAAGAAGGACGAAACCGAATACAACCAGATAACCGCCTACATCCCCTTTGCTGATGATATTTACCTGCTGGAAAAGAAACGCCGCCGTGGCATCTCGCTCGACGGGCAGGAAGTTGCGCTGCAACTGAACAATATTTTAAAGGCCGTAAACACTTCGAAGGCTTCGTTTGCATCCATTTCATCTATCGATATGCCGCTTGCCCGTAAAGGGAAAGCAACCGTGCTTGGCCTGCGCAGTCGCCTGAAAAGCTTTTATGATTTTTATATTGGTTACGACCCAAACTTTACCTGGTGGGTGCCTAAACCCTATAAAAACCTCGACTCGGCCTTAAATGTTTATGCTACGCTGATCTACAACAAGGGCAAGATCAACACCACCCAAAAGCCCGATAGCAGCGGCATTAAAGGTGTACCCGTTGGCCGTGATGAGCTGATCAGGGAGTTACAGGCCGAAATGATCCCTTATACGCCCGAAGAACTGATCAAGCTGGCTAATAAAGAGTTTGCTTATTGCGATGCAGAAATGCTAAAGGCCTCCAATGAAATGGGCTTCGGCAACGACTGGCATAAAGCGCTGGAGAAAGTAAAAAATAGCTATGTGCCGGCAGGGAAACAGCCCGAAGAGATCCTGAAACTGTATAATGACGCGCTGAGTTTTATTAAAGAACGTGACCTGATCACCATACCGCCCCTTGCCGAAGAAACCTGGGGCATGACCATGCTGACCCCCGAGGCGCAGCTGGTGAACCCCTTCTTTTTAGGCGGCTCGCAAATTATGATCAGCTACCCTACCAATACCATGAACGAGGAGGATAAGCTGATGAGCATGCGGGGCAACAACCCCTATTTTTCGCGTGGCACCGTTCAGCATGAGCTTTTGCCGGGGCATAACCTGCAATATTTTATGAACAGCCGCTATAAATCGTACCGGCAGGCTTTTTATACGCCGTTTTGGATTGAGGGGTGGAGCCTGTACTGGGAACTGCTGCTATACCAGCAGGGCTTCGCCCAAACGCCTGAACAACGCATCGGGATGCTGTTTTGGCGCAAGCACCGTTGCGCACGCATTATCTTCAGCTTAAACTATCACCTGGGCAACTGGACGCCGCAGCAGTGTATCGACTTTTTGGTCGACCGTGTTGGCCACGAACGTGCCAATGCCGAAGGCGAAGTGCGCAGGTCGTTTAAGGGCGATTATAGTCCGCTTTACCAGGTGGCCTACCTTACCGGCGGCTTACAACTGATGGCCCTAAAACATGAACTTGTTGACAGCGGCAAAATGACCTATAAGCAATTCCACGATGCCATTATCAAAGAAAACACCATGCCTATTGAAATGGTACGCGCCACCCTCATCAACCAAAAACTGGAGCGCGATTTTGTAACCAAATGGCGGTTTTATGATTTTGGGAAGTAAAAGAGCGTTGTCATGCTGAGCCCAGTCGAAGCACTGGTGGGCTAAGGCCTTTGCGCACGCCCTTCGACAAGCTCAGGGTGACACCCCAATTTTTTTATTCTTTTTACTTCACCGCCCACTCATGTATCCCTGATGAGTTATCTGCTGGTAACTGCAACTCGAGCTTTAAGGCTGTGGTTTGTACAGGCTCAAACTCAAGGATATTGTATTTGTCTTTAGCGATATCGTATGGGGTGGTGTTTTTTACAGGTACCCAATTGCCATCCTTTTTATAATAAACTTTGTAGGATACCGGGATACGGCAGCCGCCCCAGGGGCCATCATCGTACCAGTAAACTTTTGATTGCGATACGGTATGCAGGGTATCAAAGTCATATTGCACATATTCAGTACTGTTATTTTTTGGCCACCAGTGCAGGTAGGGCATGTTATGGTCGTTGGAGTTTTCGGGGTCATACTGGTCGTTCAGCGCCTTTAGCATCCGTTTGCTGCTTACCGATCCTGATACCTTGCTGGTACTGGCAATGGTTGGCGCAGGTTTTGGGATAGATGCCGATGCTTCGTAAGGAATCCAAACCGTCATCTCGCCAGACCCGCGGTTTGCCCAGGCATAGTATGGGATAGCGGTAACATCCTCGTTGGTTTCTAAAAGCGCATCAGAGTTGATGCGACGCTTGCTGCCCATCCCTTTGGCGGTGATCACTTCAACCCCGTTCAGCAGGTTTGGCCTGTATAAAGCATTGCTTACCGCCATTTTATCAACGGTGATGTTTTGTACGGTGCTGTCGCGGTTATCCGGGCCTTCAAGGCAATATACAATGGGGCCGCGTTCAAACACAAAGCGGTCGCGGTCGGCTTTTACCTGCTTGTTGGCAATTACTTTTTGCGTTTCCATGGGCAGGTCCATGGTCAATTTATCACCTTTTTTCCAGGTGCGGTTTAACACTGCGTAGCCTTTTTCGGTTTGATAAGTCACCGCTTTACCATTTATGCTGATGGTAACCGGCTCGGCTTTGGTATCCATAAAGGTGTACAGATCACCCGGTACAGGTTTGGCAATGGCCCAGCCGGGAATCCGGACGCGCAGCGTAAAACTGGTGCTTTTTTCAGGGTTTACCGTCAAATCTACCTTACCATTCCAGGGGTAATTAGTGGTTTGGATGATGTTGACCCTGCCTGCATCAAGCGTAATATCGCTGCTATTGCTCATA
This sequence comes from uncultured Mucilaginibacter sp., assembly GCF_903913935.1. Classification (GTDB taxonomy): domain Bacteria; phylum Bacteroidota; class Bacteroidia; order Sphingobacteriales; family Sphingobacteriaceae; genus Mucilaginibacter. The sequence goes on along the minus strand of NZ_CAIWNH010000598.1, from coordinate 3,453 downwards.
AACAGGTTCACATACAAGTCATTTTTATCATGCGCATAAACATAGCCCGGTACCGAAGGCAAAAAGCGCGTCATATTGGAGATACAGCAGGCACAGCTAAACCAGGCGCTGCGCTGGTGCTGCCCCACGGATGCCAAGGGGTTTGGATAAAAGAACCGGTTGCCGGTTAAGGATACGCCGGATAACAAACCATTATAAAGCGTACGCTCCAGCACATCCACATATTTTGAGTCGCCATGCAGTAAAAACATACGGCTATTCCAGTACACGTTGGCAATGGCAGCGCAGGTTTCGGCATAGGCCGACATATTGGGCAGATCATAAGCATCGCCAAAAGCCTCGCCGTTGCCGGTAGCGCCAATGCCGCCGGTGATGTACAGTTTTTTACCAACCACATCATTCCAGATATCGTCTATAGCATGAAGGTATTGCTGGTTGCCGGTTAAGGCAGCTACATCGGCCATACCTGTATACATGTATGCGGCACGAACAGCATGTCCTTCGGCATCGTGCTGGTCAACTACTTTTTTATCGGCCTGGTTATAGGCATCCCCTTTAGGCCCGCGAACATCAAGGAAGAATTTAGCCAGGTCGAGGTATTGTTTATTGCCGGTAACCCGATATAGTTTTACAAGCCCAATCTCCACAATCTGGTGGCCGGGGTATATTTCTTCTTTACCATAACCAAAGGTGCGCACCAGCAAGTCGGCATTTTTTAGGGCGATATTGAGTAATGTTTTTTTACCGGTAGCCTGGTAATGGGCAACAGCAGCTTCGTACAGGTGGCCTGCATCATACAATTCATGACTTAAAATCTCTTCGTTTTCCCAGCGTTGTTTGCCGATCCATTCATGAGGTTTTTTAGTATTTACCGTGCGGAAGGTGTACAGGTAGCCATCCTTTTCCTGCGCCGCTCCGATAATGCCGATTAAGGTATCAATATACTTATCCAGCGTGGGGTTATTTTTCACCTCCATGGCGTAGGATGCGCCTTCAATCACTTTATAAATATCAGTATCATCAAAAGGGAATTCACTCAGCTGGTCTCCGCTCAGCAATTTGGCGGCACGTAAAAAATTATCGACCCTGCCGTTTGCTTTACATTGCGCGAGTACATAAGGGATGGTAATGTTGGCATTTACCTCCATTTTGGGCTCCCAGAAGCTATCGTTCACATGCACCTGTGTAAACGGCACAGGTTGTATAGGGTAATCTTTTTGCTGGGCAAAAATGTTGTTATCGAAAAAAGCAAGGAACAATACTGCCCCGCAAATAATCCTGAATGAAATTTTAGCCATCATCATATAATCTTCCCCTATAGACTATCAAAAATTTGAATCTCCTGTTGGGTAGCTAAGATAAATAAACAATATTATGATCGGAATTATTGTGTTAAGGGGAAAACGATGTTTTTTCCGAACCGATCACTCTGACTGAAAAAACAGGCACATAAAATACTTATTATTAAATATTTACAAAAAAGCCTGTAACACTTGTGAGTGCTACAGGCTTTCAATTTGGTTAAAATAGTGTATTAATAGGTTAATGGCGTGTTACTGTAAACATGATATTCGCCTGGTGCCAGCGTCATATTAAATGGCAGCGAGGTTACATTAATGGATGTACCCGAAAAATTGTCGTACCAGGTACCTGTTGAAGGAAAGCTTAGCGCAACGGGCTCTGCTACCACATCAAAATTCCCCACTACTTCAACATTATTGGTAGGATCCAATAGCTGGATAAACTTAACAGAACCGGCCAAATTATAAGTGAACGTTGTGGTTGTAAATACCTGGTTTTTAACCTTCATCCTGATCATGCGCGAATAAACCTGGTATAAATGATGGCGGTTTGGGTCGGCCATATACTCCCAGTGTGCTGGCTTATCACCTAACCGGCCGCCTGTGCCAGCATCGTTAATGCTGACATCATAACCACGTTCGCCAAACTGCCAAAGCATTTTGGGGCCAGGTGACGAGAACATAAACACGGCGCCCATTTCATCTCTTTTAAGGCCGGTCGCCAGGTCTTTTATACTATACGATCCATTAACATTACCATAGGCGCCATTTTTAAATTGCAGCCGTTCTTCATCATGACTCTCAAAATAGGAAACCAAAGCAAAAGGGTTAGTGAAACTATACGAATTATAAAACAACCCGGTTAAATCCCACGAGCCGCCGCTGTCGTTATAACTCATTAATGCCTGCTCGCCATTAGTGCTCATGTTGCCCCAGGTCATCATCCCAACATTCGCCAATTCATTTTCTTCCTGGTTGCTGGCAAAATCTTCAAGAATGACATAGAATTTAGGATCGATTGACATCATATAGCTGTTATAATCTTTCCAGATGGCTACCCTGCTGGCATCGTACTGGCCCCAAAGGCCAACATCGCTACCTGAGTTGAATTGGGTAAAACCTTTGGCAAGGTCAAATCTAAAACCATCAATATGATACTCCTGCATCCACCATTTTAAAACATTTTTTACAAAATACTTGGTTGCCACACTTTCGTGATTAAACTGGAAACCAACATTATACGGGTGGGTAGCCACGGCATTATACCAGGGGTTATCCGCCGTAGGCGCTGTGCCATTCCAGTACATCTGCACCATTGGCGACGACCCAAACGAGTGATTTAAAACGATATCCTGGATCACCGCGATACCTTTTGCATGGCAGGCGTCTATCAATGCTTTTAAATCGTTTTTAGTACCATAATATTTATCCGGAGCAAAGTAAAAGTTCGGGTTATATCCCCAGGAATCATTCCCTTCAAACTCGCTCACCGGCATCAGTTCAATCGCATTTACACCTAAATTGGCGATATAACTGAGCGTATCCTTTATTGTTTTATAATCATGTGTGGCAACAAAATCGCGTACCAGTGCTTCGTAAATAACCAGGTTTTTAGGATCAGGGCGTTTAAAGGTAGTATTTAGCCAGGTATAAACAGGCTGGTTGGCCCAAAAAGTACTTACAATACCGCTTGCCCCTGCCGGGTATGCTTTTAAGTTAGGGTATACCGTATGTGACGGTGTATTTACGTATTGGTCGTTATTGGGATCAAGAACTTTTTCTGTATACGGGTCTGCCACTTTTAAATTACCATCGATTAAATACTGGTAGGCATATTCTTTGGTTGGATCAAGGTTATCAACCTGAACCCACCAACGGGTACCATCAACTGAATTTTTCATTGCTGTTGGCTGCCAGCTGTTAAATTCGCCAATAACCCCTACGCTGGTTTTCTTGGGCGCATATAAGTTAAAAATAACCGATTTGCCTGAATTAATAAAGGTTACACCATCTTTGGCATTTGCAGGAGGGTCGACCCCCTGAGTTCCGGTAACGTTCCCGGTATTGTTGTTAGAAGGAGATTTTTTGCAAGAGGTAATACTGATCAATAATAAACCGATGAGTAATAAGTACAAATTCCTGATGTTCATAT
>NZ_CAIWNH010000597.1 GCF_903913935.1 uncultured Mucilaginibacter sp. | reverse complement strand
GATTTTTCCAAAAGCTTTCTGCAAAATAGTACCCGATATTTTAACTAACGACCCGCTTTACTGCAATATTATGCATGCTGATGGCGCTGGTACAAAATCATCGCTTGCTTACACTTACTGGAAAGAAACCGGCGACATATCCGTATGGCGGGGCATAGCCCAGGATGCCATTATTATGAATATTGACGATCTGCTTTGCGTAGGCGCTGTTGATAATATCCTTTTATCCTCAACCATCGGCCGCAATAAAAGTTTGATTCCCGGCGATGTAATCTCTGCAATCATTAACGGCACAGAAGAGATTTTGGCGGAATTGAGAGACGCCGGGATCGGCATTTACTCAACAGGTGGCGAAACGGCTGATGTTGGCGACCTGGTGCGGACCATCATTGTTGACTCGACGGTTACCTGCCGGATGAAACGTGAGGATGTAATATCCAATCACCGGATACAACCGGGAGACCTTATTGTCGGCATGGCTTCATACGGGCAGGCCACGTATGAAAAAGAATATAATGGCGGTATGGGCTCAAACGGTTTAACATCCGCAAGGCATGATGTATTTAACAAAACCATCGCTGAAAAATATCCTGAAAGTTATGACCAGGCCATCCCCTACGACCTTATCTTTTCGGGCTCAAAAAACCTGACTGATCCAATAGCTATTGGTAATGATCAATTTGTTAGTGCTGGTAAGTTAGTATTATCGCCCACCCGTACCTATGCACCCATTATAAAATCTATATTGGACAAACACAGGCAACAGATACACGGCATGGTGCACTGCAGCGGGGGCGCTCAAACCAAGGTGCTTCATTTTGTTGATGACGTGCATATCATCAAAAACAACCTGTTCCCTATTCCGCCATTATTCAGACTGATACAGGAGGAATCAAAAACCAGCTGGCAGGAGATGTACAAGGTATTTAATATGGGCCACCGGATGGAACTATATGTACCTGAAGAAATTGCCGGCGAAATCATCAAGATCTCTGAAAGTTTCGGGGTGGAGGCGCAGGTAATCGGGCATGTTGAAAAAGCAGATAGCAAGCAGGTGACGATACAATCAGAAGCCGGCGAGTTTATTTATAACTGATTAAAAAAACTTTAATAACAAAAAATCCCGGTCATTGTAACCGGGATTTTTTGTTTGAGGCAATTATTAGTTAAATATGTACCTTAAACCAAACTGCGCTTGCCAGCGTGATAATTGACTGGTATCTTAAATAAATAATTTGGTAACCGGTATCAGGTTATTTTTATCAAGGTAAGGGAAAGAATATTCTGCATTTTGCAATAATTACACTGTTATTACGAAGGAATGTTAATAATTTATGTGAAATTCTCAAATTTACTCTTGATTAATTTTGTCTCCTTCAGGGAAAACCCCAAACACAATAAATATCATCCCTGATAATTTGTTAATTTTCTGATTTGGTACCTTTTACTTAGCTTTGGGGCCGTGTTCAAATCTTAATTTATCATAACTGGTGAACCAAAATGGTTGAACAACGTTAAAGTACCCTGTTAAGTGTTCATAACCGGGCTTAAATATTAAAAAGCATTCAAGCGTTATCGCAAAAATTTAGCATATCAGTAAATAAAAAATAATATCACCATAAATATGAACTACGATTTAATTGTTATAGGTTCCGGTCCGGGCGGTTATGTAGCTGCTATCCGCGCTTCGCAGTTAGGCTTAAAAACCGCTATAGTCGAAAAAGAATCACTGGGCGGGATTTGCCTTAACTGGGGCTGTATTCCAACCAAAGCATTATTAAAAAGCGCTGAAGTTTTTGAATATATTAATCACGCTGCTGATTACGGTATAAAAGTGGGCAGCAGCGAAATTGATTTTGAATCGGTGATCAAAAGAAGCCGTAATGTAGCCGAAGGCATGAGCAAAGGCGTTCAGTTTTTAATGCGCAAAAACAAGATCGACGTGATCATGGGCTTTGGGAAACTGAAAGCCAAAGGCGCTGTTGAAGTTACAGCAGCAAATGGCGAAAAAAAGGATTATACAGCAAAACATATCATTCTTGCTACAGGCGGCCGCTCACGCGAATTGCCAAACCTTAAACAGGATGGGAAAAAAGTAATTGGTTACCGCCAGGCAATGGTTCTTCCGGCAAAACCTGCATCGATGGTTGTGGTTGGATCGGGTGCCATAGGTATTGAGTTTGCTTATTTTTACAACAGCATCGGAACAAAAGTAACCGTTGTTGAATATTTAGATAATATTGTGCCTTTAGAAGACGAAGAGGTCTCCAAACAAATGGCCCGGATCCTTAAAAAACAAGGCATCAATATCCTGACCAGTTCGAATGTTGAATCGGTTGACAGTAGTGGCGACCTTTGCAAGGTCCAGGTTAAAACTG
>NZ_CAIWNH010000596.1 GCF_903913935.1 uncultured Mucilaginibacter sp. | reverse complement strand
CTTTCACCTTTCACCTTTCACCTTTCACCTTTCACCTTTCACCTTTCACCTTTCACCTTTCACCTTTCACCTTTTCTTCGACGCTTTCGCCTTCGGGTTAAATGCAAGGCAAAGGTTTATCCAATGGTCAAAATCCTGCTGTCGTTGAAAGCCTTCAGGGCTTACGTAAACATAATCCCTGGCGGGTTTATCGCGGGCCATTACCATCTGGCGCACATCGTTGTTTTCCAACGCAGCTTCCATTTCTTCAGCGCCTATGCGGCATAGCAAATCATCGTGGCTTACGCAAACACACATTTTGCCGTTCACCATAAAACATACCCCGCTAAACATTTCTTTTTCCACTACATCGGGCAAATGCTGCAGGGCTTCCCGAACACGGTCTGCAAGTTGGTTATTGTATTTGGTCATTTGGTCATTTGGTCATTTGGTCATTTGGTCATTTGGTCATTTGGTCATTTGGTCATTTGGTCATTTGGTCATTGGGTCATTGGGTCATTGGGTCATTGGGTCATTGGGTCATTGGGTCATTGGGTCATTGAATTTTTGGCGAATAAAATTAGCTTAATCAGTCGAATCAACCTAACTATTACAACCCTTACACAGGGCAGACGCATTAAAATAATTGGTTACCGCCGTGACTTCCAGGCAAATTCATAGGGGACTCTGATGGAGTCTTTGAAATTTGGTGGAAATTTTCTATAAACAGGTGGCCCCTCCGGGGCCATTTATTCTTTTGCCTAATAGTTTTAACTCCCCTGGGAGTGCCCTGTTTATAGAAAACCCTAAACTCGGGTGTTTAGGCTCCATCGGAGCCGCCTTTTAATGCGTCTGCCCTGAACCCTTACAACATACTACAACATTTACAACTTAGTCAACTTCCTCCCAATCCCTATAAAACTACGATGGTTGAGCGGGAATTCCAATATCACGTGGGTCAGGCTCAACAAAAATAGCCACTTAATGCCTAACCGGTAATTGTAAAAATACAGGCCCACGGATGCGAACCAGATCACCCCGATAAATACCGCCCTTGTAACACCTACCTGATGCCACTTAATAATACGTGTTTTGCTGAACCAGTTGATGTAATGGTAGGTATAAGCAAAGGCGATGAGCCGGGTTAAGATGATACTGGCAGGGTTATTAAAAATGTCAAGCGAATGGCTGCGCAGCGTGGTGGTATTGAGCCTGCCGAAATCGCCGTAACTGTTAATTGCCCAGGCGGCGGTGCTATTGTGCCATTGGCTAAACAGCACACAAAGCAATACAGGGCAGGCCAAAAAAACAAAAAAGGCGATATAGCCCGAAACAATTTTGTCTTTTAACACTCCAAATAACATAAACGCGCCCGTAAAAAAATAAACGTGAATAAGCGTAGGCACATACAACCCGAAAATGGTTTGCAACAGGTTATTGCCCAATATAAAATAACCCGCAGCCAGCAATACGCAAAAAGCAAGCACACGGTAAAGCGTGCTGCCGGTAACCAGCAAAATAAAGGAAAGCCCGAAGGCATAAAAAATGAGATAGCCGTAAGGTAGCTTTATTAAATATGCGGTGACCGCGACCGCGACAACTATGGCATAATCATATTTTTTAAGAGTGAAGAATTTGCGTTCATTCAGCCACGAGATCTCGGTAAGGTAATGCGCAGGGCCCAATATGGCGTATGATAGCAGCACCAACTCAAACGGAATAACCGCCGCCAGGCAAGCTGATGCCAGCATGGCCAGGATGTTGTAATAGTTTATTCGGTCGAGAGTGTTCATAGTTCATGGTTCATAGTAAAAAGGCAAATTCAAACCTGCAGCAACCATGAGCTAAAAGCAAAGAGCCCGGCACTTTTTCGCAGCTACCATGAACCATGAACTATGATCCATGAACTTTTTAAAAATAAATTAAAATCTTTTAAAAACACAATCGTCTCTATCTTTAAACAATCATACAATTGACAACAGCTATAATGTCCGCAGAAAAAAACAACACTATCATACAAGCCATTGGTGCGTATGGTAAAAACCTGCTGGGCTTTATCAGGCGAAGGGTTAAGAATGATGCCGATGCTGAAGACATACTGCAGGATGTATGGTACCAGTTCAGCTCGGTATTAAATTCCGAACCTATTGAACAAACCGGCGCCTGGCTTTACCGGGTAGCCCGCAACAAAATCATCGACAAACATAAAAAACATACAGAAACGTTGCTGGATGACATGATCGTTGATGATGATGAGGACGAGGCGCTGGATTTTAAGGCCATCCTGATGACGGAAGCAACTACCCCCGAAACGCAATATTTGCGCAACCTGTTTTGGGAGCAATTGTTTATAGCGCTGGATGAGCTGCCCGAAGAGCAAAGGCAGGTGTTTATCTGGCAGGAACTTGACGATATCCCCTTTAAAGAGATAGCCGAACGCACTGGCGAGAAAATACAAACACTGGTATCGCGCAAGCGGTATGCGGTACTGCATCTGCGCCAAAGGCTGCGCCAGTTGTATAACGAAATAACAGAATATTAAAATTATTAAAAAGATAAAACATGAAACCATTTTTATACAGAGGGCGATTTATATTTATTCCGATCGCAATTGCCGCCTTCGTTGCACTCACCGGGTTTGTGGTGATGAATTTATGGAACTGGCTGATCCCGGCCATCTTCCACCTCGGGTTTATTGATTTTTGGCAGGCTGTAGGCTTGTTTGTACTGAGCAAAATACTTTTTGGCTTTGGCAAAGGCGGCCGCGGTATGCACGGCGGAGCGCCCTGGATGCGCCACCGTATGGAAGAACGCTTTAAAAATATGACGTCAGAAGAAAAGGAGCAGTTTAAGGAAAAAATGAGGCAAAGATGCGGCCACGGTAAATGGGGCCGTAACTGGGATGATTTTGCCGCCGAAACCTCAAAAGAACAGGTATAAAGCCTGAAGTCTTAAGTCCGGAGTCTAAAGTCACATTTGGCTTAACCGGACTTAAGACTTTTGACTCTAGACTAAGGACTTAAGACTTAACAAAATGGATATACTTATTTTTACAACAAGCGTTGAAAAACCCGAACAGGTGAGGGAGGTAAGGCCTTTGCTCACCTCGGTTCCGGCCATTACCGGCTGGAACTTCGACCTGGAAGATTGTGATAATATTTTAAGGATCGAGGCTGATGATATTTCGCCGCGCTACATCGAATCATTGCTTAAAACCGCCGGGTTTGATTGCCGGGAGCTGGAGTATTAGCCTTTTCTTCTTTGCGTCATTGCGAGGAACGAAGCAATCTCTACACATGCAAATCATTTGAGATAAATCTCCGGATTACCTGTCAGCCGCACGCCGGTCACTCATGCATTTTGGTGTGTTGAATGTCTGTTGTAGTGATTGCTTCGTTCCTCGCAATGAGCGACGAGGGGCACTACTCATAACTCACCATTCACTAAACAAACTGGCTGATCACCCGCTGTAATTCACCTGCCTGTATTACCCCGCTTTGCCGCCATTTGCTTTGGCCGTTTTTAAATACCATGAGCGTGGGTACGCTCTGTACCTTGTAAGCATCGGCCGCCTGCGGGTTTTTATCAATATCAATTTTAATGATGGTTACCTTATCGCCCATGGCGTCCTTTACCTGTTTAAGGATCGGCGGCATCATTTTGCAAGGGCCGCACCACTCTGCCGAAAAATCAACCAGCACTGGTTTATTTGAAGCGATCATCTCCTGGAAGTTTGCCATAATTATCTTGGTTTACAGAAGTATAACAATAATATAAATAAAAGGATTTTTTTTATTCCTTAAAATGTTCCCCATCATTTTTAAATAATAAAAGTTGTACCTTCATTGGCATATTTAACAACCAAAACACACAATTGTAATATGGCCAACCTGTACGAACCTTCAGGCAAACAACGTATTGAGTCGATCGATATTTTACGTGGTGTAATTATGCTCATTATGGCGCTTGATCATACCCGCGACTTTTTCCACATCGGCGGGCCCACCAACGATCCTACCAATATGGCCACTACAACGCCCATTTTGTTTTTTACCCGCTGGATCACCCATTTTTGTGCCCCAAACTTTGTTTTCCTGAGCGGGATCTCTGCCTACCTTGCCGGTACCCGCCGTACCAAAAGTGAGCTGAGCGGATTTTTGATCAAACGCGGCCTTTGGCTGGTTTTGGTTGAAGTGGTGCTGCTTACCTTCGCGTTTACCTTTAACCCGCTGTATAATTTTGTTATCCTGCAGGTATTATGGGTGATAGGTTTAAGTATGATCATCCTTGGCCTGCTTACACGTGCGCCGTTATGGGTAATTGGTGCCATCGGCGCGGTAATATTTTTCGGGCATGATATCCTTGACTATTTTGCAGTACCAAAAAGCGGTGCCGCTATGGTGCTTGACCGGATGCTTTTTACAGCCAAAGGAACTGTTATCCCTATCAATCAATCCCACTTTATATTCGATTTGTATGCCCTCATCCCCTGGACGGGCGTAATGCTGCTGGGCTATGTTTTCGGGCAGATCTATACCAAAGCATTTGATCCCGCACGGCGAAAAAAGATTCTGCTCTTTGCCGGTTTGGGTGCACTGGGCGTGTTTTTGGTGTTAAGGGCATTTAACCTTTATGGCGACCCGGAACCATGGGCCACACAACGCAATGGCGTAATCACCTTCCTTTCGTTTTTAAACATCAATAAATACCCGCCATCCTTAATGTATTCGCTGATCACTATTGGCACAGGCCTGGTAGTTTTGGCCCTAACCGAAAAAATAAAGACCAGGGTGACGAATATTTTTATCATTTACGGCAATGTGCCTTTCCTTTATTACATCATGCACTTTTACCTGCTCAGGATACTTACCGTTGTGCTGTTTTTTGTGCAGGGCTTCCATACCAACCAGATCGTAAGCAACCAGAACCCTTTCCTGTTTATCCCGCCGGGTTTTGGTTTTAATTTATTCGGCGTTTACCTCGTTTGGATATTTGTCATCATCGTGCTGTACTTCCCCTGCCGCTGGTTCAGCAAGTATAAAAAAACGCATAAGCAGTGGTGGCTGAGCTATTTGTAGGTTCATGGATCATAGTTCATGGTTCATGGCAGGAAGATGCTGGTTGGAAAAACTACCAACACCTGTTACCGATGTTGGTAAGTGTTACCAAATTGCCGACCCCATCGGGGGCAAACGTTTGTAGAAAACATACAAACACATCATGCCGTGCCGTAGGTACGGAACACGGGTGGGGTTGCGTACCTACGGCACGCTAAATATTTAATGATGAATTTTTTTCTACCGATATTTAGCACCTGACGGCGCTGCGCAATTGAAAATTACGGGTAACAGCAAAAACAATTAAAAAATGAGCTTCAAAACTATCTTCCCGGCAGGATATAATGTAGAGAATGAAATGAATGATAACATTGACATCAACATTGTGATGGAAAACGGTGACGTTTATTTTGGAACTTTTTTTACTATCCAAAATGTCCAGCACTTGCTTGACAAAGATGAGGAACGTTGTTTTTGGGCAAAAGATATGCTCATTGTTAAAGATCTAAGTAAAAAGACTATTCGGGAGGCTGTAGCACGTACAATCAAAGACGCATACACTGAGATGGTCTTCACAAAAATTGGTCGAATTGAAACAAAATTTCGAAATATGTCATTCGATGATATTCCGGACATGGCTAATGGTTATGAGTTGGATTTAGCTGATGATTGATATTGCCTCTCCTGTCTTGTAGGTTTGCTCAGCAAACAGTGAATGATGTTACCAAATTACCGACCCCATCGCGGGCAAACGTTTGTAGAAAACATACAATCAACTCATACCGTACCGTAGGTACGGAACACGGAGGAGGGGTTGCGTACCTACGGCACGCTAAACATTTAACAATGAATTTTTTCTACCGATATGGAGCACCTGACGGCGCTGGTTTAATGCATCGCCAGGAAAAACGCCAATACCAACAAGTACCAACACTACCAACACCTGTTACCATTGTTGGTATTTGTTACCAATTCACCGACCTCACCGGGCAATGTCATTAAATTCCGCTATGGCCTATCAACCATCGTCGTTTTCTGCTAACACCTGCCATGGACTATGGTCCATCAACTATGGACTTTTCAGCCTAATGCTCCACCTTTGGCCTGTCGGCTTTTATGGGTGCAATAATATTATTATCGTACAGCCAATCGGTTAGCCGGTCCGGCCAGGAGTTGATGCTGCGTAATTTGGAGCGGTAGCCCATGTTAAAGCCGTGTGCGCCCTGGGTGTACAAATGCGCTTCAACAGGCACCTTAGCGGCACGATAGGCATCCAGCAATCGCATTAATGATACCGAGCAGCATGGATCGTCGTTAGCCGCCAATAAAAAGGTGGTAGGGGTATCCTGCGGAACGGTATCAGGTATAAACAGCGGACCTGGATAGATCTGGATCACAAAGTTTGGTTTGGCAGTAAGCCGGTCAATCGGGTCTGGAGCATTGGCCTCAGGGCCATTAGGGCCAAAGGTGACCATATCCACTACTTCGCCGCCGGCCGAAAAACCCATAATGCCTACACGGTTTGGGTCGATACCATATTCAGCGGCGTGGCTGCGTACCAGGCGCATAGCGCGCAGCCCATCCTGCCGGGCATGCACCTCAATGTTAAATGGCGAAAGGGTATCACGCCCCAGCCGGTATTTCAGCACAAAAACGGTAAACCCCAAATTGCTGAGGTGTTTGGCCGGGTCGATGCCTTCGGCAGTCCATACCAGCAGGCGGTGGCCGCCGCCGGGGCATACCACCACTGCAGCGCCGTTCGCCTTGTCTTTAGCCGGTAAAAACACGGTAAGCGATGGGTTGGTAATATGCCTTACCCAGTAGTCTTTAGCCTGCTCAGGCTCGTTGCGCAATTGCTCAAAACCTGGCGCGCCGTTTGGCCATAAGGGGATAACGACAGGTTGATCCTGCGCATGTAAAGCGGCGGGTAGTATGAATGTGCAGAGTATAAGTTTGAGGTATTTTGTCATTTTATTGGTATTTGGGCTGTTAAAGTTAAACCCTGGTAAGTTCTTCGTAAGCTGCGGTAATGCCGCGCTGTATGCCATCGCCCTGCCAGTCGCTTATGCCGGGGATGGAGGTGGCTTTTAAAATATCGTCTTTACTCTTGCCTGCTTTTATGCTGCCGGCTACATAATCTTCCAGTTTTTCCATAAAGTTTTGCATGGCAATAACGTCATCCATGGTGCCGGTTACCTTTTCGGGGTCAAAGGCATGGCCGAAAATGAAAAGGGTGTCCTTATCGAACTTTTTACGGGCTTTTTCCAATGCCTGTGGCCAGTGCTGTACCGATGCGCCTGCGCTGTTATCCACAAAAGGATAGCGGCGGTTAAACACCAGGTCGCCCATGTGTACAATATTGGCATGTTCAAAATGGATCATCGCATCGCCATTGGTATGGCCGGTACCGAAGTAATGTGCGCTGATCTTTTCATCGCCTACCTTAATTTTCCAATGGTCGCTAAAGGTAGTATCCGGGTATAGCTGTTTATCCTCGTTTTTATTTTTTATGGCGACGGTGGTCTGGTTCTTCAGCGAGTTTTCATGCGCGGCCACATTTTTTACGAGGCCCTTAAAAGAAATATTGCCGCTGGTATGGTCGCCATGGTGGTGGGTATTGATGAGCCACTCAAATGGCAGGTCTGATTGTTTTTTTAACAGGCCAATAAGGTGTGTGGCTTGTTCCGGAAATTCGGCATCTACAACCACTATACCTTCTTTGTTGATCATCCAGGCAATTGTGCCGCCCTGTTCAGCAAACATGCCCACATTGTTGCGCAGCGGCTTAAACTGGTAAGTTGGGTCAGCCATCAGCGATGCAAAGCTGCGGTTGCGCATTAACGCAATTGATGCGGCGGTTAAAGCGGTGGTTTTTAAAAAAATTCTTCTTTCCATGGTATTTTAGGTCATTGGGTCATTATGTCATTGAGTCATTGGGGTTGTTCGGTTTAGTTTGATGGATAAAAAAAGCATCAAATTAAACCGGCAAACCGGGTTGTCATAAAAGCATTTGGGGTGATTTAAATATCGGTGGATATTCTTGAAAATCATTATAAAATTAATGTAAAATTATTGATGGGGGGATAGGGATGCCAGGCGCAGCAATGGCAGGGTGAGTAAACTCGCCGCTATGCATTGGCGGTAATGTCCGCCGGATCGACTCACCCCGGATTCGCTTCGCTCTCCGACCCTCTCTTCCGCAAGCGTTAAAGAGGGTTAGCTGCAAGATTTTTTAATATTTAGAACAAGCCGCATTTAAATGCAATTGCTACAAAAACGAAAATTATTTTAATAATCTGTATCGTTTAAACACCCATCGTCGTAAGGTAAAATAACGAATATGAAACGTATTCACTCAAACTTATCTTATGAACGTTTGTCGCAGAACTCCGCTTTACTTATTGTGTTCATTAATTGTTTGCTTCGCTTCCTGCAAAAAAGGCAATAAGGTTACTCCTCAAAATCCGGGCAAAAACCTGGTGCTTACCTCATTTGAACAACAAAAAGTAACGGCGGACAATGCGTTTACGCTCCGATTATTTAAAAACCTCGACAGCACCAATGGCATCTTCACTAACTTATTTGCATCGCCTTTAAGCGTAAGTTTCGCGCTGGGCATGACGAGCAATGGCGCTGCCGGAACTACGCTTACCGCTTTTAAAAACACGCTCAACTTTTCGGGTTTAACACAAGATCAGGTGAATACCTATTATAATAACCTGGTGACTAATTTGCCGCAGCTTGATCCGAATACAACACTCAACATTGCCAACTCCATCTGGTACAGGCAGGGGTTTAGCGTGCAGCCGGCTTTTTTAAAAACCGACAGTACTAACTTTAACGCGCAAATTAAAGCGCTTGAATTTAACAACCCATCGGCTGTGGGTACCATCAATAACTGGGTGAACGATAAAACCAATGGAAAGATCCCGAAGATCCTGGACAATATACCGGGCAATGCGGTTATGTACCTGGTAAATGCCATGTACTTTAAAAGTAGCTGGAAAGAAAAATTCGACCCTGCAAAAACAAAACCGCAACCATTTTACCTGGCTGATAACAGTAACGTGCAGGCAAATTTTATGACGGGTGATATTGATTTTAATTATTATGTAAGCGATAAGGCAAACGTTTACGAACTGCCCTACTCCAACAATAAGTACAGCATGGTAATTATTACGCCCGGTTCGTCCTTAGCGGGCTCAGGCACCACCATAAGCCAGCTGGCTGCCGGACTTGATTCATTGCAATGGGAAACCTGGATGAGTAAATTGCAGCCCACCAAAGGTACAGTAACCCTGCCAAAATTTGCCTTTAGCTATGGCAATTTACTGAATAGCGCGTTGACGGATCTCGGCCTGGGTATTGCATTTTCTGACGGGGCCGATTTCTCGCTTATTAATCCAACCGCAAAACTGCAGATAAGTCAGGTGGTGCATAAGGCATTTGTGGATGTGGACGAAAGCGGTACCACTGCAGCTGCCGCTACTTCGGTAGGGATTATTGCCACTGTTGCCGGCCCGCAGTATAACCCGATATTTAATCATCCTTTTATATTCGCTATAAGAGAAATGAACAGTGGACTGATCCTTTTTATAGGCACCATGAATAACCCGCTGCTTACCGGAAATTAAGCCTCATGCCCCTTGTATGCCCAACTCTCGCGGGCTAAAAGGGGCTTTTTTAAAATTTACTTTCAGATAACTTTGCGCTTATTAACTTGCGGCATCAATCAACTCATAAACCTGATGTTATGGACAATTTTTTTGCTGAACTTTTTGAACGCGAGCTGTTAAAGCTAAAGGACGAATTAAATAAATTTAAAGACGAAAATAATATCTGGCAGGCTACCGATGGTATTACCAATACTGCCGGTACACTTACCCTCCACCTGCTGGGCAATCTTAACTTTACGATCGGTACGCAGCTTGGCGGAACGGGTTATGTTCGTAACCGCGAACAGGAGTTTTCATTAACCGGCGTATCGCGCGAAAAACTGGTTGCTGATATCGAAAAAACCATTGAAGTGATCAGGTTCAGCTTTGAAACGGTAAACCAGGCAAAACTGGATGAAACCTACACGCTTGAAATGATAGGCCAGCATAGCACCGGCTGGTATTTAACCTTTTTTTACGGCCATTTTACTTACCACCTGGGGCAAATAAACTATTTAAGGCGGATACTGGAAGCAGAATAAGACTGCCTTTTTTTTAGCTTATTGTTGTTCGATAAGTCGGCCTTTGAGGTGATTATATTCGGATTCGCTGATGGTACCCTCATCGAGCAGTTGCTTGAAGTGCTGCAGCTGGATATTGAATGGGATAACCTGCTTGCGGCTGGATGCTAAAACAATGATCAGGCCGACAACACCGAGGATAAGGCCCAGAAATCCTGAGGCAATTGGACCTATTTCTTTTTGAGCGCCAATAAAATAGCAGGCGACGCCAAAAACAAGGCCATGCATGACTACAATTAAAATAATTTGCGATACAAACATGATCTGAATGGTTATGTGTTAAAATAGAGCAACCGGAAGCACCGGGTTCTTTTTTGACAATTAAATTATTGTAATGTTACTGGTTTTTGAGGTTTAAATAAGTGATAGATATCATATTTTGAGGCATTTATAGTGGCTGGCGTCGTTAGGTGCCTGCCGGAAGGTAGGTTTGCTTTGCGTAATTGCACTTGCAGCAGGCAATGACCCAATGACCCAATGACCCAATAACCCAATAACGTTTCGCCCTAATGTCCTAATTCCCCTGCCGCTCCTTCATCCAGCAAAATAACTGATGAAGGCAGTGTTTGAAAGATGGATGCAGGTACATGCTGGCTTATATCGCCATCCAGCGCCTGTTTAATAATGCTTGCTTTTTTGGCGCCTGATGCCAACAATACAGCTGTTTTTGCTTCCTGAAGGTATTTAAGTCCAAGGGTAATGCCCTCCGTAAGTGCGGTTTGCTTTTTAAAGTATTTTTGACCAACCTCAACAGTTACCTGCGCCAAAGGAGCATGGTGGCAATACAGGTTAAAATCGGTGCCGGGTTCGTTCAAGCCGATATGACCATTCATGCCAATGCCAACGATCATCATGTCCAGCGGGCCATGCAGTTTGATAAAAGCATCCATATCCAGGCAGGCGGCATCCAGGTCTTTGGCTTTGGCGTCAAAGAACTTTACCCTGGCCATGTCTGCTTGCAGCGGGGTAAAAAAGTGCTCGTATAAAAATTTAGTACAACTGCCGTCATCATCTTTGCCCAGGCCCACCCATTCATCCAGCCCCACAAAGTAACACTGGCCCAGGTCAACCCTTCCGGCTTTCACATCGTCAATTAAATACTTAAACATCCCCGCAGGCGAATCGCCCGATGGAAAACAGATGAGTGAACCCGGTTTGGTTTTAACCTGATCAATAACCAGGTCGGCCGCTGCACGGCTCATTTTGTCGTAATCTTTATGTATTGCTATTTTCATTTTATTGGTTCATTGGTTCACTTGTTCGTTAGTTCATTTGTGGATAGCTGATCAATTCAAATTTGCATAAAAAGATTTAGTAAACTTTTTACCAATGAGCCAATGAACTATTGAACCAATGAACTACAAAAGTGTAAATCCATCCTCCAGCCTGATATCATCTGAAGCGCTGCCGATCATCAGCCTGAAATCGCCGGGCTGGGTGATCCATTGCAGCTGGTCGTTATAAAACGACAGTTTTTGTTTATTGATGGTTAAAGTAATGGTTTTTGTTTCGCCGGGCTGCAGCGATACTTTTTCAAATCCTTTCAGCTCTTTGATGGGCCTTACCGGCTGCGATACCAGGTCGCGTAGATAAAATTGCGCCACTTCCTCGCCGGCATATTTACCTGTATTTTGCAGGTCGAAGGTTACGGTGATGGCGCCATCTTTTTGCATCGATTTTTTGCTCAGCTTAAGATTACTATAGTTAAACGTAGTATAGCTCAAGCCATGCCCGAACGCAAATTTAGGGCTGTTGGGCAGATCGATATACGCCGAAGTATAGTTTACATCGTTATCGCCATGCGCAGGCCTGCCGGTGTTTAAATGATTGTAATAAATAGGGATCTGCCCTTCGGTCCGCGGGAAAGTAATAGGCAATTTAGCGCCGGGGTTGTATTTGCCGAACAATATATCGGCCATGGCAGTACCAGCCTGGTTGCCCAGCCACCAGGTGTATAAAATAGCCGGTACATGGTCGGCGGTCCAGTTAAACACCATTGGCCGTCCAGACATCAGCAATACTACCACAGGTTTGCCCGTAGCCATTATCTTTTGGATCAGTTCTTCCTGTACGCCAGGTAAGTGGATGTTTGAGCGGCTTTTCGCTTCGCCGGTCATGTCAGGCCGTTCGCCCATGGCCATTACCACCACCTCGGCCTGCATAGCCGTTTTATAGGCTTCGTCAAAACCGGCTTTGCTGGTATCGGTAATGTCACAGCCTTTGGCATAAAGCAGGCTGGTATTTGGTGCGGCCTGTTGCATCCCTTCGTAAAGGGATACGATCTTGCTTTCGTCACCAATATTTTGCGCCCAAAAGCCTTTCATTTCGGCTTTTGATTTTACCAGCGGGCCAATAAGGGCAATTGATTTTAAATTATTTGAAAGCGGTAGCAGGTTGTTCTCATTTTTTAGCAATACAATACTTTTATCGGCCATATCCCTGGCAGCTGCAATATGTGCCGGGGCATTTAATACACTATTTTCACGGTCGGCATTGCTAAAGCGGTAGGGGTCGTCAAACAGGCCCATTTCAAACTTTTTGGTGAGGATGCGTTTTACGGCATCATCAATTACCGCAACCGAAACCTTTTTATCGGCAACCAGTTTAGCCAGATTGTTAATGTAACTGCGGCTTTCCATGTCCATATCGCTGCCGGCGTTTATGGATGCCCGGGCAGCTTCGTAATTATCTTTTACATAACCATGGTTGATCATTTCGCCGATGGAACCCCAGTCGCTCACCACAAAACCTTTAAAGCCCCATTTTCCTTTTAAAATATCGCGCATCAGGTAGCTGTTGGCGCTGGCCGGGGTGCCGTTCAGGTCGTTAAACGAGTTCATGAAAGTTGCCGCGCCGGCATCTACGGCAGCTTTAAACGGTGGAAGGTATATTTCCCATAGGGTGCGCAGGCTCATATCCACGCTGTTATAATCGCGGCCGCCAATGGCAGCCCCATAAGCCGTAAAGTGCTTGGCACAGGCCATTACGGCATCTAAATTACCTAAACCTTTACCCTGGAAACCACGTACCCTGGCACCGGCAATCAGCGAACCTAAATAAGGGTCTTCACCAGCGCCTTCCATTACCCGGCCCCAACGCGGGTCGCGGGCAATATCCACCATAGGGGCAAAGGTCCAGTGAACACCGCCTGCGGCAGCTTCGGTACCAGCTATACGGGCCGAACGTTCAATAGCAGGAATGTCCCAGCTGGCTGCTTCGGCCAATGGTATCGGGAAGGTGATGCTGTAGCCATGGATCACATCCTGCCCAAACAATAAGGGGATCTTTAACCGGGATTGCATCGCTGCTTCCTGGAAAACCCGGGTGTGCTTTACTCCGGTGATGTTAAGTATCGAACCCACCTCGCCGCGTTTAATGGCGTCCAGTTTATTGCCTACGTCTTTGGTAACCGGGCCGGTGGCATCCCAATCGCCGTTGTATTGGTTTAGCTGGCCAATCTTTTCGGCAAGGGTCATCTTTTTTACTAAAGCATCAACCTTTTGCTGCACTGTAAGTTTTTGTGCTGACGCGATATTAAAGGATGAAAGGATACCTATAAGGCCAAACAGGATGAGCGGTTTAATGCGTGCCATTGATTTCTTTTTTAATCAGGATAAAATAATTGGTTATAACAGGATCTGATAAATCATTTCAAGATTAGTGATTTATATTTTAATCAGGAAATAATAGGGAAAATGGATACGGCAACCGTTTTAAACACTCAATGCTTATTGCGACCTATGTTGGAGATAAACCCACAAGCTATTCATGCCCCGTTAGGGGCTACCCGTTTGTAGAAAAACAATTTTCAACAAAATATTACCCCGTCAGGGGTTACCCATTCTCAAAGGGTAGCCCCTGACGGGGCAATCGCTTTTTAAACGCGATTTTACTTGAAACTGAACAATTTTTATAACATGTTCAGTTTATTACAAATAATTGGACACATTTCTTTTTTGTCTAGCTTTTAGTGGTGATTTGGCGTTTTTAAATTGACATAATTATTACCGGTATAATAATGCCTATGTATAAAGTAGTATAAAGAAAAAGCCCCCTGACCGATTGGTGAGGAGGCTTCCTGGTATACCTTTTTTAATTATTGAGCCTGGTTTGACAATTTGTCGTGCCGGATCTCTTCCAGGTACCCGCGCTCATTGATCGCATAACGGGCGCCCGACGTATCCTTGTGATTTTTAGGTAATTTGATGGCTCCTGTTTTCTTTTTTACCGGTAAAAACAGCGGAAAAATAAGTAATGCCATCAGTGCGCTGATTTCTAATGCTTCAATAAACATAATTCTTCTATCTAAGTAAACTAATACCGATGGCAACCTTTTTAAGTGTGCGGAAAAAGCTATTTTGTATAAATAATTCCGGCCTGATGCAATCGGTTATTTCAAAGCTAAATCAATGCCAAATAATTTCATAGCTTTAAAGTATTACTTAAAAAATAATAAAAAAGCATTAAAATCACCAAACGTTTTTATTGAAAACGGTAATTAAGGCTATCATTTTGATAAGTATTTGCCACATTGATAATAATTTTGATAACCCGTTTTTTTAATCATAAAGGATTTTTAACGCCCAAACAAGCAAAATTCTGCGTAAAAAATTACTATGCATGCATAATTAAATAAACAGTTGTGAGAAATAAAATACAATGGCGGTAACACTAAATGGCGGTTTAAAGTGTTAAGTATGAAATTAATGGTTAAAATAAAATTTATAGTTATGAATAGATTAATGCTGGGTATAGTAATTCTTGGCGGTTTGGTTTTTGCCAGTTGCGGCGGACAGGGCAACAAATCGGCAAAAGACAGCTCCAACGCAACTTCGTTTGGGTCAAATTCAAATGCAAACGTATTGCTTGGGGCCGGCAGTACTTTTGTTTATCCCTTATTTTCAAAACTGTTTGCCGAATATGCCAAAGAGAACCATGTGATGGTTAATTACCAGTCCATCGGTTCGGGCGGCGGTATTTTGCAACTCACCAATAAAACCATTGATTTTGGCGACTCAGACGCGCCGCTGAATGATGAACAAACCAAAAAGATGAGCTCGCCGGTATTGCATATCCCTATGTGTTCGGGCGCTGTAGTCATCAGTTATAATCTGCCGGGATTAAAGGGTACCTTAAAACTTAGCCCCGAAGTGCTGGCCAATATTTTTTTAGGAAAGATCACCAAATGGAACGACCCGCAGATCGCTAAAATTAACCCCGGCGTTTCGCTGCCTGCAACAGGCGTGTTTATCGTTCACCGCTCTGATGGCAGCGGCACTACTAATATTT
This sequence comes from uncultured Mucilaginibacter sp., assembly GCF_903913935.1. Classification (GTDB taxonomy): domain Bacteria; phylum Bacteroidota; class Bacteroidia; order Sphingobacteriales; family Sphingobacteriaceae; genus Mucilaginibacter. The sequence goes on along the minus strand of NZ_CAIWNH010000596.1, from coordinate 1,323 downwards.
TTACTACCTATTTATCAAAAGTAAACAGCGACTGGAACACCAAACCGGGTAAAGGCTCGGCTATTAACTGGCCCGCAGGTTTGGGTGGTAAGGGTAATGAAGGTGTATCCGGATTAATCAAACAAACACCCGGCGCCATTGGCTATATCGAGCTGGCCTATGCCGTACAAAATAACATGACCTTTGCCGATATGCAAAACAGCAGCGGTAATTTCATCACGCCTACCGTGGCCTCAACCAGCGCTGCCGGTAATATTGCCATCCCTGATGATGCCAAGGTTTCGCTCAGTAATACCGGTGCAAAAGACGGCTACCCGATCAGTGGATTTACCTGGGCGCTCATCTACAAAGAACAAAACTACGATGGCCGCAGCCTGCAGCGTGCCCAAAAAATACTCAAACTGCTTTGGTGGAACATCCACGATGGCCAAAAATACTGCAGGGACCTTAACTATGCCCCGCTATCGCCCGCAGCCGTTGCCGTGGGCGAAAAGATCCTGAAATCCGCCACGTTTGACGGGAAACCGGTGTTGGAGTAGGGGGGAGCTGAAATCGTCATAATGGGATGTCACCCTGAGGCCCTCGAAGGGTGTGCGTAAAGGCCTTTGCCCGCATGGTTCGAGTGCTTCACCATGACACCCTTTATCAAGTCTGGTAATGCGTTTTGATTTACCAATATTGAAAACATTGGTAACAGGTGGTGGTAGTGTTTCCAAATGCCTACATAGTAATAAGTGGAATTGCTACTATTTTGAATTTTATTTACTTCCGGAACGGGCTGCGTAATTAGAAATTGACTAACGAGTTATCTTTCCACACATCAAGATAATTTGGAGCCATTAAAAACCTCCATCCCGGAGCTAACCCTAAAAATTTTAGAACCTGAGGACACCATTCATTAAGATGATAGATATGAATAGGCACAAAAAAATCAGGTGCTGATGAATAATCGCCCGCCCAAATGTACCAACCTGTCGTGTCTCCCTTAGGCAGATGACGCAAGCCGTTTAACGGAAAAATTCCGTCCTTTACATTTAATGATACGCCCACTTTCAGATGTTCAGGTGACTCATGAAATGGAGCGCCAAAACGTGTGCATATTAAATTTTGTTCGTCAATTAAATTCATCGTTCTATCAGCGCCGTCAGGTGCTCAATATCGGTAGAAAAATTCATTATTAAATTATTGGCGTGGCGTAGGTACGCAACCCGCCGTGTTCCGTACCTACGGCACGGTATAGGGTGTGTTGTTTGTTTCTACCGATATTTGACCCCGATGGGGTCGGTGATTTGGAAACAGTAGGAATAAATGGAAACAAGTGTT
>NZ_CAIWNH010000595.1 GCF_903913935.1 uncultured Mucilaginibacter sp. | reverse complement strand
GTCCCTCCAGATATGGAGCCATTCCTTTTTTACAAAAATTAAAAATTGCTTCACGTTGTTAATCGTTTATTTTATCAAAAAATGAATTTAGACTCGCGACTAAAGTCTCCGGACTTAAACCTAATCGCCCGTTCTAACCGCTTTACGCGCCAAATGCAAAAACACCTCATCCATTGAATCTGCTGAATGATCTTTCATCAAATTTGCCGGCGTATCCAGCGCGTCGATCCTTCCGTCAACCATGATCGAAACACGGTTACAATATTCCGCTTCGTCCATGTAATGGGTGGTTACGAAAATGGTGATCCCCCTCGCTGATGCTTCATAGATCAGCCCCCAAAACTCACGACGGGTTATTGGATCAACCCCACCGGTGGGCTCATCCAAAAAAACTATCGCAGGGTCATGTACTATCGCTATAGAGAAAGCTAATTTTTGCTTCCACCCTAGCGGCAAGGCTTTTACCAATGTTTTTTCCTGTCCTTCCAGGTGCAGTTGTTTGATCAGCTGCGCAGTTTTTTCTTTGATCCGATCATTGCTTAATCCATAAATACCGCCGTAAAAACGAATATTCTCAGTAATGGTCAGATCTTCATATAACGAAAACTTCTGGCTCATATAGCCAATGTTTTGTTTGATCTTTTCGTTTTGTTTATAAACATCAAAGCCCGCAACGGTAGCCTCGCCGGAGGTGGGCAATAATAAACCGCAAAGCATACGCATAGCAGTAGTTTTACCGGCACCATTGGCACCCAAAAAGCCGAAGACCTCACCCTTTTCCACATCAAAGTTAATCTTGTCCACTGCGGTAAAATCACCGAACTTTTTGGTCAAATCTTTTGCGGTGATAACTTTTTCCATATCAATCGTTCATCAATGCCATAAAACAATCTTCAATATTTGGTTTGATGGACTCTATCTCGACATTAGTATAATGTCCGGCCGTAGCGATGCTTTCCAGTTTTTGCTTGCTGTTTTCCTGCGTTTTAAAAACTACGTGATGGTATTGCCCGAAAGGGTAACAACTTTCAACAGCCGGGTCATTCTTAATGGCGTTCATCAACTTGTACATTTCATTGGCCTTAATGGCCCATAAAGGTTTTTTAAATTGCTCAATAATGCCCTCAGGGGTATTTATCGAGAGAATTTCGCCTTTTTGGATTAAGGCTACGCGGTCGCAAAGGCTCGCTTCATCCATATAGGCGGTTGATACCAGTATGGTAATGCCCTGTAATTTTAGCCGGTGAAGCATTTCCCAAAACTCCTTGCGCGATACGGCGTCGACGCCGGTTGTCGGTTCGTCAAGGAACAATACAGAGGGCTTGTGGATCAGCGCGCAGCACAGGGCCAGTTTTTGTTTCATCCCGCCGGAGAGTTGCCCGGCTTTCCTGTCTTTAAATGGCTCAATCTGCTTGTAGATTTCTTTGATAAGGTCGTAGTTTTTTTCGATGGTTGTATTAAAAATAGTGGCAAAAAACTCAAGATTTTCCTGCACCGAAAGGTCCTGGTAGAGCGAAAACTTACCTGGCATATAACCAATGCGGTTCCTTATTTCTTTATAATCCTTTATTACATCAAAACCGTCAACCCAGGCATTGCCGCTTTCGGCTAGTAAAAGGGTGGTTAATATGCGGAATAATGATGTTTTACCCGCGCCGTCGGGGCCAATGATGCCAAAAATCTCACCTCTTTCAACAGTAAACGAAATGCCTTGCAGGGCATCTACCACTGTTTTTTTAACGCGGTATTTTTGAATAATATTTTCTACGACTACGGGCTTCATACTTATTAATTGAACTTTACTTCGCCGTACATCCCGATCTTCAGGTAGCCGTCGTTCTTTACATGGATCTTTATCGCGTACACAAGGTTCGCCCGTTCATCTTTTGTCTGGATGGTTTTTGGCGTAAATTCAGCCGTTTGCGAGATCCAGCTGACAATGCCTTCTGTTTTTGAATTTGTCTGTTCATCCTTGTCGAACCGGACCTCCACGTTGTCG
>NZ_CAIWNH010000594.1 GCF_903913935.1 uncultured Mucilaginibacter sp. | reverse complement strand
TTCGTCTCACAAAACCTTTTTTTGTTATATTTGCAAGCCTTTAATAAAGGGCAAAGTTAATCGAGAATATAAGATATAGAGAACTATGGCGATTAAAATCACCGACGAATGTATAAATTGCGGAGCTTGTGAGCCCGAATGCCCCAATAATGCTATATATGATGCAGGCGCAGCATGGCGCTTTTCGGATGGAACAGGGTTAAAATGATTGATAGATTTTGGCGATGGCAATACATTAAATGCCGAAGAAACACAAGCTGCACTTTCCGATGATATTTACTATATTGTGCCAGATAAATGTACCGAATGCGTAGGCTTTCATGACGAACCGCAGTGCGCTGCAGTTTGCCCGGTTGATTGTTGTGTGGATGACGAAGATGTACGTGAAACAAAGGAAGAGCTGTTAGCTAAAAAGGAATGGCTCCATTTGAATGAATAACCAATTATAAGATATCAGGATAAGAAGGGAAGGTGAATTTTGTTTGCCTTCCCTTTTTTGTTTCTTGCAACTTTAAAATTAAGCTTTCGTAAACAGGCCTACTTTTCTATGGAATACGGAATTTGTAATCTTTCTATTATCCCGTTAAGGGCCGAGCCGAGTGACTGTAGCGAGCAAGTATCGCAGGTGTTGTTTGGTGAGATCTTTGAGATAAAAGAATGGAAGGATAACTGGGTGCAAATCATTACGTCGTTTGATAATTATTCCGGATGGATAGGCAGGCTGCAATTTATCATGCTTGGCCACTTGGCATATAAAAGATTTAAACAGACGCCATCACCCCTTACCTACAGACCAGTTACCCAGGCCTGGAAAATTGCTAACAATAGTATCCTGTATTTACCTGCAGGCAGTTCGCTTGCATTTTTGGAAGGCACCACCTGCCGTATTGGGAACGAGCAATTTGAAATAATAGGGGAGATAGGCGAAACGGAGAACCTGGTGCTTACCGCGACATCGTTTTTAAATACGCCATATTTATGGGGAGGCCGTACCCATTTCGGTATTGATTGCTCCGGCTTTACACAAGCCGTTTTTAAATTACAGGGCATTAATTTGCTGCGCGATGCAAGTATGCAGGTTGAGCAGGGGTATACGGTGACCTCGCTGCATGATACGCGCTTATGCGACCTTGCTTTTTTTGATAATGCTGAAGGAAAAGTGGTACATGTTGGCATTATGCTCAACAATGAGAAAATTATCCATGCATCGGGCAAAGTGAAAATTGATACCATCGATGAAAAAGGTATTTATTCTGAAGAGCTAAAACGCTATACCCATAAGCTTTGCACTATTAAAAGGATGTTTTAACTAATAGCAGCAGAGGGTTTCTGTTTCACGTTCGGGGCAGATCTTGTGACACCCTGTCCTTTGTTCCATTAAACGCAGGGTACTATGCGAGGGCCCTGCTGAGACATTGAAGTAAAAGTAGCCACCCCGCCAAAAAAAAGGTTGTTTTTTTTAAAGCAAATTATCCTTTGCATCTTCCCAATTTATGTAATTCGAACTAATTCGTGAAAATTCGTGTTTATTCACAATTCCTCACAACTTTTTCTGAAATTAGCAGCCGATGAATATTGAACTGTTTATTCCCTGTTTTATTGACCAGCTATTTCCTGAAACTGCTTTTAATACCATAAAAGTGCTCGAGAAAGCAGGCTGTACGGTAAAATATAATCCTGCACAAACCTGCTGTGGCCAACCTGCTTTTAATGCTGGCTTTTGGGACGACGCAAAAGTAGTAGGGAGTAAATTTTTAAATGATTTTTCGGAAGACAGTGTGATCGTTTCTCCATCGGCTTCCTGTACTGGCATGGTGAAAAACTATTATAATGATTTGTTTACCAATACGGCCGCACACAATAAATGTAGGGCAATACAGGGCAATATTTATGAGCTTTCGGATTTTTTGGTGAATATACTGCAGTTTGATTATTTTGGTGCTGAGCTTGATGGCAAAGCGGTTTACCACGACAGCTGTGCTGGTTTGCGTGAATGCAAAATCAAGAACGAACCACGTCAGCTTTTATCAAAAGTGCTGGGCCTCGAACTGATTGATATGAAGGACGAAGAAACCTGCTGTGGTTTCGGCGGTACTTTTGCAGTTAAATTTGATGCTATTTCAACTGCCATGGCGCAGCAAAAGGTGGATAATGCCATTGCTGCCGACGCTGATTATATCATATCTACTGATGCATCCTGCCTGATGCACCTGCAAAGTTATATCGATAAAAACGAACTCCCGTTAAAAACCTACCACCTGGCCGATGTATTGGCAAAAGGGTGGGGGAATGTGTGACCAAAGGTTAAACTGATTTTTATGACATACTCTGATAAAAATCAATTAAATCCTTCCAATCAGGTAAATCAGCGGTTCGGGCAATCGTTTCTTTCAGGAGCCGAAAGGCTGATGGGGATACAGGTTTGATTCCGCAAACGACTTTTTTAGTTCAGAACTTTAAAAACTCCCTAATAACGCCCGGTAACAACGAAATCACCCAAAACACTATAGACATCAGGAAGGTGATCATAACAATAAAAAGCGAATGATGGCGAATACGGAGGCGCAATGCTCATTTCAGAACGGTTTAATTAATTGTAAAGATTACTTTAGTTTACGCGCAGTTTGTAGTGTAGCGCTACATATGCTACAAACGCTAAAAAGTGCTAAAAAGCTGAATAATAATACTTTAACTGCTGACAAAATCTTGTCACTGAAAAAGGCTTGTCAGCAGTTTTAGTGTAAACAAGATGGTTTTTGTATTTTACCCCGATAGCATACTTTAAGCGTGACGCAGGATTGATGCGGTTGCTGAATTGAAAAAGCACAGATCACGTTTACTGCCGTAAAATTAATACCCAATGAAAACTTTAGCAGAATTTAAAGAATCGTTGAATTTAGAAGAGCCCGTTACCGGGCTTTCTGTGCAATTAAAAAGCCTTTGGTATGATGGCAAAGGCGATTGGCATACAGCACATGCCCAGGTAGACCAGCTCACAGACCATGCATCGGCATTGGTACACGCCTACCTGCACCGTAAAGAAGGCGATGTTTGGAATGCCGACTACTGGTATAGCAAAGCACGAAAAACCCGCCCGGACATTTCTTTGGAAAAGGAGTGGGAAGCTTTGGTGATGGAGTTTCTTGGGTAAAGATAGCAAGAGAAAATTGCCCCAAGAGGGGTGTCCCGGTTGCATTAAGCACTTTACGCAGTTTGAAAACACTGTGTAATCACTGGGGATACTCCAGTGGGACGCTGACAGCGGTTTGGGTTCAAGTGAAACTTGAACCGGCTGGGTAAATGGGGTGTGTAACGGGAAACTATTGATGTGACACTTGAATTCTTTTTTGTTCATGCAAAATGCCTGAACAGGCGGGTGTTATAAGTTGTATTTTTTTAACAGCCCCTTCAAAAACGCCCGGAATGTTTTAGTTGGTCCGCCGGCTAAATAACCATCGTTGGCTATTGGATATTTATCTTGTTTTTGAGGATCGAGGGGAACGCTGGAAACGACCACGTTACAGCTGAGACAGACGGTAATGTATGCAACAATTTTACCTTTCAAATAATAAACGAAACCAAGATGGGGTTCAAAGCAAGCGGCCATCGTATCGCAGAATGATTCTCTTTCTCCCAACTTCTTAGTGAGGCTAAGCGCACTCTCTTTATCAAGAACAGCCTGCTTCGTCATAGACTTGGCTATATGTCCCCTGGCGTCGACTATGCTTAGATCCGAACCTATCCCGCCGTCAAAATCATACATCATAACCTTGTCATACCCTAACTGCAGAGGTGAATTTTTAATGATTTTATGGGGAGCGGGCAGTAAAAGGATCAACGCAACAAATGCAAAAATTTTCATAATGAGCGGACTTTGTCAGCTAAAGTATAAAAGAATTCACAGAATTAAAAATAGTCAGTGTCACCACTTGTCATCGCGAACATTTACCCCCGGCGGTTCAAGTGCCCCACTTGAACCGCCGGGGGGGGTGGGCTAAGCAGGACACTTGACCGATGGGATAGCCACAGTAAAAATTTAATGACATATGAGTTGATTTTCCGCATACTATTGTAGCTTTGATAAAAACCCATTCATTCATAAGTCAAAACAATCTGCCATGTTCAAGAAATATTATTGCTTAACTTTTTTAATTTTCAGCTTTTCACTCCTGGTAGTCCGGTCTGGCTTTGCCCAACCGGCAGCGTTGTCAAAAGGAGATGCAGCGCCTGTATTTACCGCCCAGGCCAGCCTGGCCGGCACTGCATTTAATTTTTCACTAAAAGATGCCCTTGGCAAAGGCCCCGTTGTGGTCTATTTCTATCCTTCTGCCTACACTGGCGGCTGTGATGCGGAGGCGCACGCCTTTGCCGAACTGAAAGATAAATTTACCGCGGCGGGAGCTACCATTATCGGTGTATCTGCCGACGATATTCAGCGGCTGAATAAATTTTCTTCCGACCCGAATTATTGTGCAGGCAAATTCCCCGTCGCTTCCGACGCTGACGGCAAAATTGCGGCAAGCTACGGCCTTAACATGTCACCCGGAAAGCTTGGCATTAAAGACGTGATCGGCCAGGACCTTACACACGGCTTTATCCCGCGAACTACTTTCGTCATCGGTAAAGACGGTAAAATTGTCGCCGTGTTTTCGTCAAACACCGACCACATTTCACCTACCGACCATGTCGACAAGTCGCTGGCGATTGTAAAAGGGTTATAAAAAGTATGGCTGTCTCGTCCTCGTTTTACTTGTCATTAGGTTATTTATTTTTTTAACACGATTGCACTATTGTATCGCTACCAACAGCGTTCCCGATTTGGTCCCGGTATCAAAAGAGAAGGAAGCTACTTTTATATCCTTAGCCTTTAAGAAATATTTAATGGTGGTACCCTGCGTTCCGGCTGGGTCCTGCTCTACTGTAATGTCATCATTTTGTCTTATGGTTATTATTCCGCCAACAAATGCCGTAAATGCTATTAACGGGGTTTTGTCGCTTTCGTCTTTTGGGTTAAATATGTCACGTCCTGAAAAAGGTTTACACTTTTTGATGATTAATCCTGTATTGAGTTTACACTTTATTTTAATCCTGTAATAGGTTTACAGTTTTATAAAGATAAAGAATAAC
>NZ_CAIWNH010000593.1 GCF_903913935.1 uncultured Mucilaginibacter sp. | reverse complement strand
GGACTTTTATATCAATAACAGGTCAATGAAGGAGATCTGTGAGGAGTTTGGATATACCAATGCAGATAATGCCAAAACCCAGAAATATAAATGCCTGCAAAGGCTGAAGAAGTTATTTTTTCAGCAGAAATAAGGGGAGAAATAATATGAGCGATAACCAGCTACTTGAAGCAATTGAAAAGTACCTTAACGGGGAAATGACCAAGGATGAGCGTGCGCGTTTCGAGATCCTCAGGAATGAGAATGCCGAAATTAACAACAAAGTAACAGAGCAAAAGCATTTTACGGGTCTGATTAAACAATATGGCGAACGTTTGGAACTGGAACGCCGGTTAAATGCTATCCATAGCGAAATAGATGTGCATACGCTTGAGGACGAACTGATGATCCAGCCGTCTTTTATTGTGAAGTTATGGCGTAACCATCATTCTAAAATATCGGTGGCTGCTTCAATTGCCATTTTTGCGGTATTGTGTACGATGTTTTTTACCGGGTATTTAAACAACAGGGACGGGAATATTGTGCAGTTGAGAGATAGAATTAATAAAATCGGCGCGAAAACTGATCAGCTAGGTAAAAAAGTCAATAATTTGAACCCACCGCACACTGGTGATATAAATCCGGGTAATTTCAGGGGGACAGGTTTTGCAATATCGTCAGATGGGTATATTGTAACGGATAACCATGTGATCAAAGATGCCGATTCTGTTTACGTACAAAGTATGGACGGAAAAGCTTATAAGGCGAAAGTGATCTATTCGGAGCCGGCGACAGATATTGCTGTTCTGGCAATAAACGACCCTTCCTTTAAAACGCTGGGCGCTATTCCTTACAGTTTTAAAAAGGCCGAAACGGATATAGGCGAAAATGTATTTACGATAGGGTTCCCACGCGATGCCATGGTTTTAGGGCCAGGCTTTTTGACGGCAAGTACCGGTTATAATAACGATACGACGCAATACCAGGTGTCTACGCCGGTTAATTTTGGTAACAGCGGCGGTCCGTTACTGGATAACAGGGGTGATATTATTGGTATTATTAACGCCAAACAAACCCACGTAGAAGGCGCGGCGTTTGCAATTAAGTCGAACTTCCTATTAAAAGCTATCCAGGATATCCCTGCTGACTCGCTGAAAAAACCTATCAACACCAATACCAAAAATGTACTGGCAACTTTAAGCCGCGTACAGCAGATCAAAAAACTGCAAAACTTTGTGTTTATGGTGAAGGTGTATAATCAATAGCCCAAATTAACATCATATATACACAGGCGCTCCGGGTTTTACCCGGGGCGTTTTGTTTTATGGTGGATTTGAATGCCGAATAATGAATATTGAATGATCAATGCAGAAGTTATTTCGATACCTGCCTACCGGCAGGCAGGTTCATAATTCGTCATTCGGTGTTCGATATTTGAAGTGTTTATTACCTGTCAACCTCGCCCAAAACAATATCAATCGACCCAATAATGGCTACCAGGTCGGCGATCATTACCCCTTTTGCCAGTTCGGGTAGTACGGATAAATTATTGAAACTTGGTGCACGGGCTTTAACACGGAAAGGTATTTCGGATTTTCCGTCGGCGATAAAATAAAAACCCAGTTCGCCTTTGGCGCCTTCGCAGCGTATATAATAATCCTGTGCCTTCGGTGTAATTTTTCTGGGCATTTTGGCGCGGGGATCAAAATCAGGCGTACGTTTCAGTTCTTTTTTTAACCGTTCAAGGCATTGTTCAATGATCCTGACTGATTGCGCTATTTCATCAACCCTTACCTTATAACGGTCCCAGCAATCACCAACAGCGCCCATTTCGCCTTTGCCAACAGGTACGTCAAATTCCAGTTCAGGGTAAACAGAATAATTGTCAATTCTTCTTAAATCCCATTTCAAACCGGAGCCGCGCAGCATTGGCCCCGAGCATCCGTAATTAATGGCCACATCCAGCGGCAATACGCCAATATTTGCGGTTCGGTTAATAAATACCTGGTTATCGGTTAAAAGTTCGTTCAGCTCCACCATTTTGGGTTTAAAGTAGGTGGCAAACTCGCTGCAACGTTCTTCAAAACCCACGGGCAGGTCGTAAAATAAACCGCCAACCCAAATATAGTTGTACAGCATCCTTGAACCGGATGCCCATTCCAGCATGCCCATGATATGCTCCCTGTCGCGGAAGCACCACAAAAACGGCGTAAAAGCGCCAATATCGATCCCATACGTGCCTATGGCGATGAGGTGAGATGCGATCCGGTTCAACTCGCAAACCAGCACCCTGATATATTCTATCCGTTTGGGGATGTCTTTATCAATGCCCATCATCCGTTCAACGCCCATTACAAAGGCATGGCTGTTGTTCATGGACGCCAGGTAGTCCATCCTGTCGGTAAAAGGAATGGTTTGCTGGTAGGTGAGCGATTCCGCATGTTTTTCGAAACAGCGGTGCAGGTAACCGATATGCGGGATCACTTCCTTAACGATCTCGCCATCGGTGATCAGCTCCAGCCGCAAAACGCCGTGGGTTGAAGGGTGCTGCGGACCCATATTCAGTACCATGTCTTCGGTAGCCGCCGCCGCGATCTTTTGATTGTAGTTGTTTAGAGCGATGTTATATTTTGGTTCGGTGACGTTCAATTTATTTCGGATGTCGGATGTTCGATTTCAGATTTATTTACGAATTTTCAAATTTATTGAATTTAAAGATTAAATCGTTGGGACCGGAGGGGAAATAGAAATTAAACTTGTTTGTACGGCGATTTTTACCGCAAAGGACACAAAGAATTACGCAAAGGGCACAAAGATTTTATGAGCATGACTGGTTTGTAAATAAAAAAGCCCGTGGTAATTAAACCGCAGGCTCACTTTTATATAGTTTATATTAATTAGGCTATTTAATCATTCCGTATTCGGCAATCCGACTTCCGCATTAAAAAATCCGAAATCACAATGCTGCTTTTCCGCTTAATTTTTCGCTTAACTTGCTGCTTTGGGTTGCCAGCCAGGCATAGCTGTACATTGCGATGGCCTTTGCTTTACCCTGGCGGCCTTTAAAGGTCCACACATCTTTCATAAATTCTTTGTGGTTTTTGCTGTTCAGCGTATCAAAGGCTACCGAAATGGTAGGTGTTAATGAATAGGCCGAATGCCAGGTACCAAAAGGGATAAACAAAGTTTCGCCGGGGCCCACCACAAAATGAATAGGAGTGGCATCCTTATATTTAGGGAATTTTTCGAAATCAGGTTCAAAAATATTCAACTCTGAACGCCATGGATCATCAGGGCGGGGGTAGAGCATATGTTCCTGCCCGCGTGGGAAAACGGTGAAACGTTTTTCGCCGTATAGTTGCGTAACCCAGGCATTTAAATGGTAATAATCAAGGTGCAGGTAGGGGAATTTACCCCCCGGGCCGCCGATAAATAATTCGGTTACTGCTCCCCATTTACCAAGGTTAAACATTTTATTGTTCAGCCAGTTTGGCGATGCATAATTCAAATCGAGTGGTTTTATCAATGGCATTAATTCCGGTAAAGTTTTCTTTATGTCGAAAATAATAGGGTAGGGTGCCGGGTTTTCTGCGGTGCTTTTTTCCACCAGGTCCATAACGTCCTTCATCTTATAAGCCGTTCCCCTAACATCAGTTTCGCGGTCGGGATAATTTTCCCTGAACCAATCAGGTGTAAAAAGTCCGTTTGCTTTCCAAACTTTAGCGGCCTTTGTAAAAACTAAAGGGATACCGGGTTTGTAATGTTCCTCGATGAATTCTTCGTAAGAAATGTCGTCTCTTCTTATAATATCCATGGTTTTAATTGATGGTAAACGACGGTGTTATACGAAAAAAAAGGTAAAAGGTTGGGGGATAGAGATTAGTGATTTGTTAACCCTATTAATTTCCCCTTTAGGCGGTTAGGGGGCCTCAATCAATCCTTATCCCCTTATAAAACTCTGCATTTTTATAATCTTTCCTTAACGGGAAACCCTCCCAGTCATCCGGCAGCAGGATACGGCGCAAATCGGGGTGGCCTTCGAAGAATATACCGATAAGGTCATACGCTTCGCGTTCGTGCCAGTCGGCGGTGCGGTAAACGGAGGTGATGCTCGGAAATTCGGGCAGGTCATTCAGGTCCCTGCTATTGTTTTTGCTGATTTTTAGCGTTAATTGTGTTTGAAAGGGGATAGATGCCAGGTGATAAACCACACCGAAGCGGCCTGATTCAACGCCATAATCTACACCCGTAATGCTGGATAGGAAATCAAAATAGGTATGTGGGTTATTGCGCAGTTCAAGGCATACATTGGCAATCTGGTCAGGGTCGATCAGCAACGCGGGTTGCATGCCGCCGGTTTCTTCACCCACAATTACCCCTTCGCCAAATTTTTCAATCAGCAATAATTTAATTTCCTCAAAACTCATGGTGCCAATCGGACTTTTTTCCAGTTTTTGTTGTCGATTTTTTTATAAACGATCCTGTCGTGCAGGCGGCTTGGGCGTCCCTGCCAAAATTCTATCAACCGTGGTTTCAAAATGTATCCACCCCAGAATGATGGTTTCGGAACGTCTTTGCCTTCATATTCTGCGGTTAGTTCATTCCATTTTTTCTCGATGCTTTCGCGGTTGGGGATTTCCTGGCTTTGCGGCGAGGCTAATGCGCCCAATTGGCTTTCCCGCGGGCGCGAGTGGAAGTATTTTTCAGATTCTTCTTTGCTTACTTTTTCCAAAATACCTTCGATACGGATCTGGCGTTCCAGCGAAGGCCAGAAAAACGTTAAAGCGCCCAGGGGATTTTTGTTGATCTCTTTTCCTTTACGGCTAAGGTAATTGGTGTAAAAAACAAAACCGCCTTCATGGTAACCTTTAAGCAATACCACACGTGCCGACGGCCTGCCATCATGGGTTGCGGTGGATAAGGTCATGGAATTTTTCTCAGGAACGTTAACTTCCTGGGCCTCATCAAACCATATCCCGAATTGTTTTATAGGGTCGGCTTTTACCGAATTTTCCGATAATTCGGCGGAGGCATAATCCTCGCGCATATTTTGTAAGTTATCCTGGTTCATCGGTGCAAACTTACGAATAATTAAAAGGAAAGAGTCAAGAATCAAGAGCCAAGAGCCAAGAATGAAGAATTAGGAATAAGGAATGAAGAGCCAGCGATCAGGACTGAAATTGACGTCTTTTTTTTCCTTTCTTGATTCCTGGCTCTTGGTTCTTTTTTCCCCGGTGCAACATATTTTTATAAAACTTGTTATATTAACAAAAATTTTAGCCGTATGCTCAGTTCTATTCCGGCGGCCTCGGGGCGCATCTTGATATCGGAACCTTTTATGATGGACCCTAATTTTAAAAGGTCCGTAATTTTATTGACAGAATATTCTGAAGCCGGCGCCATGGGGTTCATTTTGAACCATCCCGGAGAGTTTCTGTTGGGTGATATTTTACCTGATGTATCCTATTCAGAACTGCCGGTTTTTATCGGTGGTCCTGTCGCCAATAATACCCTGCATTTTATTCACCGCTGCCCCGAAAAAATTGATGGTGGTATTGACATCGGCGAGGGCCTGTTTTGGGGAGGCGATTTTGAAACAGTAAAGCAACTGATCACCAGTTACCAGTTAAAAGAAGACGAGATCAGGTTTTTTACCGGGTATTCCGGCTGGACGCCCGAACAACTGGATAATGAGATAAAGGAAGACAGCTGGATTGTTGCCAATCGTATAAAACCCGAAACAATTTTTAATGGCAATGAAGAAAACCTCTGGCGCGAAGCGGTGATCGGCCTGGGCCAGCGCTACGCTCATATTGCTAATTTCCCGGAGAATCCGGAGTTGAATTGAGTGAAGTCCGGAAGTCAGTGAAGTCCGGAAGTCCGAAAGAAGAAGAAATATCAGAAACCCCGTTGGCTGTGTCCCCACAGCCAACTATTTATCAACCGGTAACGATTTAGTTCATTTCGCTTGCTGACTCTTCCACTTTTTTCTTCAGATTTTCTTTAAAGGCGATGAGGTTTTGAACGATCTGTTCATCGGCCGTAGACAAGATTTGGGCGGCAAGGATGCCTGCGTTTTTCGCTGCATTAAGCGCCACTGTAGCTACAGGGATACCGTTTGGCATCTGCAGGATAGATAATATAGAGTCCCAGCCATCGATGGAATTACTTGATTTTACGGGGACACCAATCACAGGTAAGTGGGTTAACGAGGCCACCATGCCCGGCAAGTGGGCGGCGCCGCCTGCTCCTGCGATGATCACTTTTAAACCGCGGCCCGCGGCTTCACGGGCATAGGTAAACATACGGTCGGGGGTGCGGTGCGCGGAAACGACCGTAATCTCATAAGGTACGCCTAGCTCTTTTAACACATCGGCTGCATCCTGCATCACATTTAAGTCGGATTTACTGCCCATGATGATTCCTACTTTGGGAGAGTTGCTGCCTGATGATTTGTCGCTCATGATCGGGTGTTTTTTTATTTGCTAATATCCAGCCGCAAAAATGGAAAATTTTTATCGAACTGTTAAATATTTATCCAATAGGTACTTG
>NZ_CAIWNH010000592.1 GCF_903913935.1 uncultured Mucilaginibacter sp. | reverse complement strand
TAGAGATTGCTTCGTTCCTCGCAATGAGCGCGTGGGGATAATATCATGTTAACCATTAAACTATCCAACCTTTCGCCGGTTGAATTACAGACTTACCTTAACACCGCTATCGCACCAAGGCCGATATGCTTTGCCTCGACCATGGATGCCGCTGGTAATATCAACCTGAGCCCGTTTAGCTATTTTAATTTGTTTAGTGTAAATCCGCCGGTTTGCGTGTTTTCGCCATCGCGCAGAGTGAGGGATAACACCACCAAACATACGCTGGAAAACCTGCGCGAAGTGCCCGAATGTACCATCAATATTGTAAATTATGATATGGTGCAGCAGGTATCGCTGGCGAGCGTTGAGTATGGCAAAGGGGTAAATGAGTTTATCAAAGCAGGCTTTACTATGCTGCCGTCTGACCTGGTGAAACCGCCCAGGGTGGCTGAATCGCCGGTGCAGCTGGAATGTGTGGTGAAGGATATTATTACATTGGGCGATGGCGCTGGCGCAGGTAACCTGGTAATTGCCGAAATTAAGCTGATGCATATTAACGAAGCGGTGCTGGATGCCAATAACAATATAGACCAGCTAAAGATGGAGCATGTAGCCCGCCTGGGCGGCGACTGGTATTGCCGCATCACCACTGACAACTTATTTAAAGTTGCGAAACCAGTCAGGAGGATGGGTATCGGGGTAGATTCCATTCCAGTCGCTATCCGCAATTCAAAAATATTAACGGGTAACAACCTTGGCCAGTTAGGTAATGTGGAAGTATTGCCAACTGATGAGGAGATAGAAGCGTATGCCCAATCGCCCGAAATTAAAGAACTGCTGGACGCTACGATAGGCGATAACCAAACCCGCGAAGTACAACTGCATTTAAAAGCTAAAGAATTACTGGATGGGGGTAGGGTAGTAGAGGCCTGGAAGGTGTTATTGATTAATTGATTTCACCGATTGTTTTTTTGGTGATTACACCGATTATGGGGTGATTACACCGATTTTATAGTAGATTAAGTTGCTTTAATTGGTTGCTTAATTCTTCTGCTGACGTAAAATGGATCGATTTGATGCCCATCTTTTCAGCCGCTAAAATATTGCGGTAATTGTCGTCGATAAATAAAGCTTCTTCGGCTTTCACACTGTGCCGGTCAAGCAATATTTGATAGAATGCCGGTGTTGGTTTACGCATCTTCTCGGCACCGGATACTACAATCCCGTCAAACCAGTTTAAAAAATCATACCGCGCCTGTGCTACCGGAAATGTTTCTGCCGACCAGTTGGTGAGGGCGTATATTTTATAGCGGTTGCTTTGTTTAAGCTGTTTAAAGATCTCCACCGTATCGTGTAAGGGATCGCCCAGCATTTCATCCCATCTTGAATAAAACGCACGGATATTACCCTCATGCTCCGGGAATTGTTTGACCAATATCTCAGTTCCTTCCTGCAAGGGGCGGCCTGCATCCTGTTCCTCGTTCCAATCAGAAGTTGTTACGTTGGCCAGGAAGTTTTTCATTTCTTTCTCATCTGCAAAAATATTCCGGTACAGGTAATGCGGGTTCCAGTCAATTAATACCGCGCCAAGGTCGAAGATGATGGTGTTGATCATACGGGGCAAATATAGTAAAAAGAGGAAAGCGGGATACTCCCGGTGCCCCGACGGGATGATTATTTCGGGCTGTTCCAATTGCACCCACTATCCAAAACAGAACGAACGACAAATAAACAACCCGTTATCCCATCCGCCTATTAATTACCTTACCCATAAATATTGCTCTCCAAAAATCTGTTCCTGAACTTGCCGTGCGGATCATATTCCGCCACCAGCTTTTTAAAATCGTGCAGTTTGGCGTAGCGGGCCTCCAGGGTTTTGGGCGCCAGGGTAAACACTTTGCCCCAGTGCGGTCGGGGAGTAAACGGGGCCAGGGCATGTTCAATCTGGGGCAGCAGGGCCAGAACTGCTTCGGTTTCCTGTTTCCAGGTAAAATGGATGGTTACCGAGGTTTGGTGGCGGCAGGGGCTCATCCACAGGTCGTCGGCCGCAATGGTGCGGATCTCGGTGATAAATAAATGCGGGCCTATCTGTTTGCCCAGTTTGGCAACGGCTTCTATAGCTGCTACAGCATGGTGCAGCGGTACAAAATATTCGGCCTGCAATTCCTTGCCGCTGCTGGGGGTAAAGCCCATTTTAAAATGCGGCAGCCGCTCAAACCAGGGGCCGGGCACGCCCATTTGTTCGGTACAGTTTTCGGCGCCGAGGGCGATAATGGGGTGCAGGTTTTTGGTGGCGGCTTTGGCGCCGTAAAATTCGGGCTGATCGGGCAGGGTGTCGGTACCGATGCGGCTTTTTATCCAGACCTCGTTGATCAGGTCGGTTTGCCAGTCGTAAAACAAGCTCACGCTATACCCGGCGGACATGATCTTTTCAAAATTCTCCTTTACCTGCGCCATGGGCAGATCGGTAAATACGCGCTGACTCACCATATAGGTGGGCTGTATCGCCAAAGTAACCCTGGTAATAATGCCCAAAGCGCCCAGGCCCACCACGGCGGCGTTTAGCTTTTCAGGATCGGCGGCTTTGCTGAGGTGTACAATGCTGCCATCGGCGATCACCAGCTCCAGTCCGGTTACAGCGCTGCTCAAATTCCCATTCCTGATCCCCGACCCATGCGTAGCCGTAGTAATTGACCCGCCCACCGAAATATGCGGCAGCGAAGCCAGGTTATGCAGCGCATAGCCCTTTTGGTGCAGGTAGGGCGCCAGTTCGCCATATTTGATGCCGGCCTCAACGGTTACTGTTTTTTCGGCAGTGTTTAGCGATAATACCTGGTTCATTTTGCTGGTAGAGAGCAGGTTGTCGCGGCTGTCGGCAATAGTGTTGAAGCAATGCCGGGTGCCGAGGGCCTTTATTTTGGTATGCGCCTTTACCAATTGTTGTACTTCGGCCACGGTGGTGGGGTAAAATACGTTGCCAGTACTGTAGGTAAGGTTACCGGCCCAGTTTTTTAGCCGGTCCTGCTGCGCAAAAGAATAGTAGGGGGATACGAGAGGTGCTGCCATTAAGGTAGAGCTTAATTGGATAAATGTTTTTCTCTTCATTGTTTATTTTGGTTGAAACAAGGTAGGGATATTTTGGGGGAAATTGCGAAGCATATTTCTTACTGTCGCTAACCAAGCCTCCGCAGCAATTTACCTATCCCGCAACTCCGCTCTTCCCGCACAAAAACACCGTCACCAATAACGAAACCAGCAGCAGCATGCCCACAAACTGGTGGGCCACTGCAAACCCTATCGCCCCCACAAACGGACTATTTACCACTGCAAGCACCCCAAGCGTTATCTGCATAAACACCAATAGCAATGGCACCCGGCTAAATTTCTTCAGCCAGCCCCTGCTTATCGTTTTCCCTGCCAGGTAAAACCATAATATCGTGCTCAAACCAATCAGGTATGCCAGCGACCTGTGTACCACCTGGATCACCAGCGGGTCAGTATACAGCTTCCGCACCCAATCAGCGCCGCCAAAAAGGTTGTCGGGTATAAACGCCCCGTTCATATCCGGCCAGGTGGGTGCACTCAAAGCGGCGTGACTGCCGGCCATCAGCGCGCCGTAGATCAGCTGTACGAACAGCAATACCAGCAGCCCCCTGTTTGCGCTGCGCAAAACCGGGCGGTAAACTACCTGGTGTGCGGGTACGGCCAGTTGCAGCAGCATCCATACCAGCCAGCTTAGCAGGCACAGGGCGCAAATAAAATGTACCGCCAGCGCCACCGGGTTCACGGCGGTATCGGTGTCGTTAAGGCCCGTTTGAACCATGATCCAGCCGATGGCTCCCTGCAGCCCGCCCAGCAGGAAGAGGATGGCCAGCGGTTTCACCATGCCCCGGCTGATCCGCTTTTGCAGTACAAATACCACAAAAGGCACCAGGAAAACCAGCCCCATCAGCCGCGCCCATTCCCGGTGCAGCCATTCCCAAAAAAATATCGACTGGTAATCGGCCAGCGTAAACTGGCTGTTGAGTTTTTTAAACTGGGCGATCTGCCGGTAATGCGCAAAGCTTTGCTCCCAGGCATGTGTGTTCAGCGGGGGCAGGGCGCCCATCAGCGGGTCCCATTGGGTAATGCTCAGGCCGCTGCCCGTAAGGCGCGTAATGCCGCCCAGCAAAATCTGCACCATCAGCATCACTACGCCCACGCCAAGCCAGATGCTCACTTTACGGTTGTTCTTACGCGTTTGGGGTTGGCTAACGGGGGGATAAACGGTTGTTTGCATGTGTCTTATATTCTTTTATTAAACTGAATGTTAAAAATACCGAACACCGAATATCCAATGCAGAATATTGAAGTTTTCTTTCAATATTCGACATTCATTATTAAAATTCCTGTTTTCAACGGGGCACGGAAATCCCTGCAAGTTGCCCTATTATGCCGGGGCAGAAAATGATAACAATCACTTTTTTGCCTGCGCTAAACCCGGTGTTTAACCCTCATTGGCCGGTGCGGTGAATAAAGGTGAACCACCTGAATACAGGTAAATACACCTGGTACACCCGCCAATATGCCCTGCCGCGCTGCAAAAGCCCTTTTCGCGAAAATTTAATTGCAGCAATTAACCAAAAAATCATCCGGATTTCTGCTGCTACTGCTCACTGCAACTGCCTGCTGTCAACTGCCACTGCCTACACATACGGGTTGTAATCATCCGCCGGGTACCAGGCGCCGGCAAATAATCGCGACTGCATGGCCACGGTGCAGCGCTGCACATGGTCCCAGTCGTAAAAGGAATGGGGTACTTCCGGGTGGCCCCAGTCGCCGCCCCAGATCAGCTGATGGCTGTGCGCCAGCTGGCCCAGTACCGCGAAACTCCCGTCCCACGAAGGCTCCCCACCCACATTTTTTACGATGTCGCAGGCCAGGCCGTAGTTATGCACCCCAACGGTGCGCAGCTGGGTTACCCCCTGGTCAAACAACTGCTGCTGCCGGGCCTGGCTGCGGAAAGTTTCAAAAACCATCAGCGCGAGGCCCTGTGCGGCCGCAGCGGCAATAATTTGCTGCACCAGCGCCCGGGTAACCGGCTCCAGTAAATTGATATCATTGATACATTCGGTCGAATTAAAACGGGGATCGTTTTTAATTACCTCTTCATAAAAGTTTGCCATTGTTTTTAAGATTTAGGGGCATGCAGATCAATCGCCGGAAACCTCCCCGGCAATTAAAATCTAAATTTCCGATTTATTTTGATGAAAAGAAAGCGTGTTTTTACGGTATTTCCCGCAGTAAATCCCGCGAAAATGGGGTAGGGGAAGCAGTAAAATGAGGCTGGTTTTTGGCTATACCATTCTCCCTTCAAACGCCCGGGGAAGAATATAAAGAAAATTAAAATTTAAGCGGCGATCTGCTGGTATGCCGTAAACGGACGATGCGGATTTCGTTTGGCATAATCCGGTACGAGACACGGTAATGGTGTTTTTCAAAAGCGCGCCAGGTACCGTCGTTATCTTTTTTAAATTTATCGGGAGGGTATTTCGTAGGATAATTACATAAATCTATCGTCAAATCAATCAGGTCATCCCTCAGCATTTCTGCATTTTGCACCGAATCCAATTTGATATATAAATAAGCTTTCTGCAACTCAATTCTTGCCCTTTTGCTCCAAACTGTTACCATTTGGCGGCTTCAATTTTCAAATCGGCGGCGGTTTTATAGTCGCCGCGCTCAATTTCAGCATCCCCGGCCAAAAGGTCTTCGTTGTATTGTTCCAGTGTCTGGGCTTTTTCAAGTTCCTGGTAATCAATTCCCATTAGCTTTAAAGTACTCAACAACCACGCTTTCTTGCCGGCATCTTTAATATTGTCAAAATCAATAATCAGGTCCATACTTACCGGTTTTATATCTATCTACACAAAGTTATTTAAATATCGCAAATTATACAATGGTCGTTAATCACCTGGCACAGCCGAACTTTCACTGAAAAAAACCGGGAGTCGGACACTCCAGGCATAGTTAATCCGAAGTGGAACACTTCGGACAGCGGACAATCGTCCCGATTTTTAAATTTATACTTTAAACCATTTACTTTTTATCACTATTTTTGTATGAAGTAATATTTTTATTGCATAAACCGCAATTACATGACAACCGTGAACAGAAATATTGTAAATACCTATTCCGGCCTTTTTGAAGGATTGGACAATTTCACCAAAATGGAATTGATAAAACGTTTGACCAAATCCTTAAACAAGGAAACAAACGATACGGAAAAGGCGTTTTACAAATCGTTTGGAGCCTTCCCTGACGATAGGCCGGCAGAAGAAATTACGGAAACGATTAAAGCTTCCAGGAAATTCCGCGAAAAAGATATCAACTTCTGATGCAATACCTGCTTGATACCAGTATCTGTGTTTTTTATTTGCGCGGAAAACTTGAGCTGGCATCAATCATCCGCGAAAAATGCCGCACAAATTTTTTCATTTCAGAAATTACGGTCATCGAATTAAGATTTGGCGCTGAAAACAGCGGCAATCCGGAAAAAGCCCATAAAGCAGTCGACGAATTTATAAACGGGATCTCTATTATCCCGGTTTTTGGCAGCATCAGGCGTTATGCCAGGGAGAAAGTACGTTTACGAAAAATAGGTAAACCCCACAATGATGAATTTGATCTGTTGATCGGAGCAACGGCGGTTGAAAATAATTTAACACTCGTGACAGATAACACCAAACATTTCGATCAACTTGAAGGCATTCAAATTGAAAATTAGTATAAACGATAGGCAAATCCAGCTAGGAAACACCCTCCATCCGGCGGGTAAGGATGGTAAAGATGCTGCTTTACCAGGTTTTCCCTGGAATAGACGATAGTCATAGGCAACAGGCATAGTTAATCCGAAGTGGAACACTTCGGACAGCGGGCTGAATCCCGGCACTTAGTAGCCCATTGCTTGGCCAGATACGGATACGGGACCAGAAACCAAGTAAATTATATGAAATTACAAACTGCAAGCTTGTAAATATTTATATTGAAAATAAATTATACCTTCACCAAACTTAAACTAATCGACATGGCAAAATACGAAGATAATTTCTGGCGAGTATACTGGGGACCGGACGAGGCAAAGGGAGACGAGAAGTTGAATACTTACTTTATTGAAATCCCCGAATACGAAGGAATAAAAAGAGGAGACTATCGGTATATTATTGGAAGGAAGGGTACCGGTAAAACCGCAATTATCGAGCAATTAACAAACGAAATTGATGGAAAATACAATCAATTTCATAAGTACTTATCATTAAAAAATTTCCCTATTCAAACCCTCCGTAACCTAAAGGATAAGACGAAAGGCGATAAATCGCAATTTGTTCCGATTTGGACATTCTTACTATTAACCGAGCTCTGTAAGTTAATAATACAAGATGAAAATGCAACTCCAACGCAAAACGTTATAGAATTGGAGTTATTCATCAAGTCTAATTTTCCATCCGATTTGGGATTTAATGAAACGCTAAAAATTCTTGCTGGCTCAGAGAATAAAGTATCTGTACTCAGTAGTTGGCTGGGAATTGAAGGCAAATCGTCTGAATCGCTTGAAGTGTTGACTCCTGTACATTTTCAAAAAGTAACTGAGATATTGGGCAACTTAATTAGGAATATCAAAAGTGACTGCTCGTTCTTTTTGTTTTTCGATGAATTAGACGAGGGGTATTCTGTGAATGACAAAAGTTTAAATCTATTGTTACTTGCGCTATTTAGGGCGATTGAAAATACATATATCGAACTGAAGGAATACATAGATTTCAGACCAGTTTTAGCTTTAAGGTCAGATATTTTTGAAAATTTAGAAGACAATGACTTAAATAAGCTTGATGATTATTTAATTAATCTAAAATGGACCACTGAATCGCAATCGCCATACTCATTATTAGATTTGGTAAACGCAAGGATAAATGCCTCATTGCGCGTAGAAAATCCTCAAAAAGCATGGGAATGTATATCAGTAAATAAAGATCCATCTTTACCCAGAAAGATCGCAACCGTTTGGGACTTTATTTATAATAGAACTTTTGAAAGGCCAAGAGATGTGGTTAAGTACATGAAAATCTGTTCCAAATTTAAATACAGCGGGAAAATTAATTTTCAGGCAGTTAAAACAGCAGAACGAGATTACTCGGAATGGTTTTTTAAAGAATTTCGTGATGAAATACAAAGTCATTTATCAATTTGGCAGCCAGCCTGCCAATCGATAATAAAACTTGGGAAAGGTGTATTTAGTCTCGATGAGATAAAATTAGAGATGGATAAGGATTCGCTTATTGCAAATTTTTTAAAAAACTCCAATAAAACACACGAAGATGTACTTGAAAAATTATTTGAATTTGGAGTAATAGGCAACCTTAGTGTCTCTAAAAAGTGGTTTTTTAAATATAAAGATAACAATTTGCCCTTCAATCCCGATCAAAAAATGCTGGTGCATTTTGGATTTTCCAAAAAGTTCAGGATAAACGCGTACTAGTCAACGGATTTATATACCCTTTGGAAATATCACGAGGCAGGTACGAGAATAAAGACAAATGTCGGCGCGTAGAGTGTGTGATTACTGGTCGGCAATGCAGAACAAAACAGGAAAACATATTTCATTGAGAATTTGATATAAGATTATAAAGATATAAATACATTGCAAGCTTGCAAAATGGAGGGTGAGTGTTCTTTAACTTAGCAAAAGGCGCACGTAATTTCTTGCAGTGTTCAGGGCGCTAGTAGCCCAACGCTTTGCGTGCCCAGATACGAGCGCCAGAAACGGGGCGTTTTTTTTATCTATCGTTTTGAATATCGATTTTAATGACTATATTCAAACTTCCAAAACCTTTTGCATTACAAGATGGTAGATATTCTATTAATAAATAGCCCTATCCATGATTACTCGAAATATCCGCGATTTAAGACATCGTATTCAACACCAGTTGGGCTTTTATATTTAGGCACTATGGCCAAGAAGGCGGGGTTTGAAGTTAAGATTATCGACGCGGAGCAGAATCAATTAGCACATTATGATATCTTGGCGTTGATCGACGATCTTCGACCAAGTTTTGTTGGCTTTAATGTATTTACAATAAACAACGACATCGTGGAGGGCATCATCGACCTGGTGCCAAAGGACGTGACGGTCATTCTTGGGGGGCCTCATATAACAGCAATGGGTTTCCAATATTTCCAAAAGCATTTTTTAAGAGCGGATATTCTAGTCCGTCATGATGGCGAATTTAAATTAGTAGATATCTTGAGAAAAAAACCTTACGCAGAAATTTCAGATATTTATTATAAAGAAAATGATGTGTTAAAAATGTCATCTGGCTATGATATTTCTTTTGACTTAGATGACCTGCCCATTGTAGATCGAACACTTTTAAGAGGCGAGCCTTACATAAAAAACAATAAACTGTATGTAGACATGTCAATCAGTCGCGGGTGCATATACACATGCTCTTTTTGCGCAGGTAGTTGCAAACATGCGGGTACGGTTTATAAACGCCGTAGCTTGCTAAATATAGCAAAAGAAGTCAACGAGTTGATAGAAGTCTATCATGTGGAAGGCATAGAGATAGTCGACGATTTACCGTTCTACAGAATACGAGACCTTGAAGAATTTCTTGATTATATTGAGAAGGCCGATCTAAAAATTGAATGGGAGATTAACTTTCCATTTCTTTTTTTGCGAACGCTAAATAAAACACATTTCAATAAAATGAAGGCGATGGGCATCAAGCGAATCGCAATAGGTATCGAATCCGGGACTTATGATGTAAGAGCCCTATCTGGAAAAAGAATCTATGAAGAGCCCCTCGTTACACTCCTTAAAACCATCTTTGATAGCAAAATTTATATAAAGGGATATTTTATTATCGGATTTCCTCATGAAACTAGAGATCAAATAGATCAAACACTTACATTCGCTAAAAAGATTTTTGACTTAAGTCATCAATCTAATAAAGCGTATTTCGATCCACGGATTTTTATTTACAAACCTTTTCCAAAAACGCCGATGTGGACCCAACTGCTGCTGGATGGCTATAAAGAGGACGAACTGTTGAAATATCATGATTTCGAACTTGATATTTCCTATTTCAACAAACATGCTTGGAGAAGCAATCTGCAGTTGTCCGAAGTGGAGCCTCATGTGCTAACTGAATTGATCAACGAATTTTATCTAAAAATAAGAAAATAACATCCATGGCCGAATTATACCGAGAAAGATCACAAAAGAAGGGCAGGTTTCTATTGCATTGTCGACCGCAACTTGTTTTTCATTTGGGGCAAATAAGAATGCTAAATGTATTACATAGCATCCTTGGTGAAGGTCACAATGTAACCATACTTATCATTCCTTATGATGAGCATGACAAATTGAACCTCACGCTGAGACATCGCTTAGAGGAAGAAATCAATATAACGCGTCATTTCTATAAAGAATACCAGATCGGAAGAGCACACGTCTG
>NZ_CAIWNH010000591.1 GCF_903913935.1 uncultured Mucilaginibacter sp. | reverse complement strand
CTTTACAATAAGTATAATACTAAATTGACACTTTGTTTGTAAAATATAATACAAAATAATCAGAACGAAAGCCAACATAATAATGCAAAAAGCCTGATTTGCGGCAGTCTTTAGCCTATCAAAAATAACAAGGCAACTCTCTTTACAGCTTAACTAAGCTATAAGCCAAACTCAGGTTAAACAAACTGATTCTTGTTTGCCTGCCGTCGTAAGTTTGCTTGGTGATACCAGCTTCATACCGCAAATCAACCGAGATCCTTTTAATATCCAAACCGGTGCCAAACTGCCATGCGAAATTTTGATCCTGGTAATTAAGTGAAAACACCTTGCCAGCAGCAGAGTTGAAGCTCTGGTTTTTATCAATGGTAAATGATATTACAGGCCCGGTATAAAACCGGCCCCCAATACCTAAAGCGCCGAATTTGCCACCAAATAACAAGGGCACATCAATACTTGTAAACTTAGCTGTGGTTACTCCTCCATTTGATGACGTTACATCGACATCCTTAGAGGTTAAATACATTTCGGGCTGAAAATTAAAACCTACCGCGCCAAAACGCGCCCAAATACCTGCTAAATAACCCGCCCGGTTACTACCGCTAAATGTTTCGGTTGCAGTTGAGTTAAGGCTTGAGAGATTTGCACCTGCTTTTAACCCGATCTGGAAAGTTGGTAAAATTTGGGCCGATGCAAGGCTGATAGTTACTACAAAAACAATAATGGAAAGGATAATTTTTTTCATAGGAGGTTATTTTAATAGTTTAAGAAGATAATACTAATAACTAAACACCTGGGGAAATATTATATTTTGCAGTATTTAATGTGTTCGCCACCCCTAAAAAATTAGGAATCCGGCCCAGGCAAAAAGCAAGCTTAATGGTGGGCCGGACATCTTATTTTCTATGATAAAATTAAATAATTATTTAACAATCCAAATCAATGTTGAAAATATTTTATTGGGTTAATTTGCCCTGGTAGTAATCCAGTATTTTGCTGTATATAATATAGTCGTAGTGTGCGGCAATCAAGTTTAATTCAGCGGCGTCCATATTGCCTTTTGCAATCAAAAACAGATCTGATGTGATTACCCCGGCGTCAAACCGTATCTTTTGAACCCGGTAACTTTCGGCATAGGCATTTGCTTCATCCTGCAAGGCGTTGTAACGATTATAGGCGGCCATCATATTACTCCAGGCGGTCTCCACACTTTGTTTCACCTGTACCTTCGTCCCCTCCTCAATATATTCATAGTTCAACAAATTAAGTTTGGCAAGCGCTACTGCATTCTTTTTCACATGGTTAGTAAAAATGGGGATATTCAAGCCTATTTCAATATCAGTTCCATAATTATTCCTAAACTGGCTATAGTAAGTCTGCGTATTTAAGTTTGAATAATTTGTACCTATTCCGCCGGCCAAAAATAATGAAGGGTATAAAAGACCCCTGGCATATTGGACTCCTTTTTCGGCGCTCTGGCGCATCAAAGTGGCAGCTTTAACTGTAGCAAGCTGCTGCAGAGCAGTTTCATAAACCTGTTCAGCATTCACGTCTTTATCACCTACCAGGTCCTGCGCCGTTAATGGTTGCAACTCCACATTTTTATTATATGGAATATTCATTAACTGGTACAAACTTAATTTGGCAGCATTCAATGAATTTTGGCCCTGTACAACGTTTACTTTACTGCCGGCATAGGCGCCTTTTAAATCAGAAAAGGTTGATGCTGTTGTATTTGCACCATAATTTTCTTTGGTAGCGGCAATGTCGAGATTTTCTTTTGCAACGGCTAGCTGGCTTTCATTCTGTTTTAATAATTCTTTCGCATCCAATACCAGTAAGTAATTGGTTATTACATTTACGGTAACCAGGTCTTTTGCGGCCTGGTAAGCCATTTTGCCTGATTGATAGGCTAAAGATGCTTGCTTGATTGCACTTTGAAGCGCAAGCCCATTAAACACAGTAACACTACCGCTTAAATTATAATTATCAGAAGTAACTGATTGTGTAATGTAGGCATTGGTTACCGGGTTTAAGGCACGGCCGGAGGTGAGGTTACGGTTGGCGCCTCCGCTAATGTACGGGATCAGGTTATCTTTTGCCTGGTTAAGGCCAATGTGCGCCTGTTCAGCAGTAACAGATGCCTGTTTCACACTTAAATTATTTTTTATGGCGATATCAAGGCATTGTTGCAGCGTGATCACCGAATCCTGTTGTGCATGCGCCAAAACACCGGCGGTTAAAAGAAGTAGTGTTAAATAATATTTACTAAATCGCATTTTATCGTGTTCTATTAATTTGTAGTTCAGAATTTTCTTGAGGATGAGATTTTACCGTCAAGCAGGTCAATGATACGCGAACCATACTCTGCATTTTTTTCAGAATGGGTTACTTGTATGATGGTAACTCCGTCTTCCTTGTTCAGTTTACGGAACAGTGTCATGATCTCCTCACCCTGTTTAGAGTTCAGGTTGCCGGTCGGTTCATCTGCCAGTAATAATTTTGGTTTTGAAATAAGCGCGCGGGCAATCCCTACCAGTTGCTGCTGACCACCGGATAACTGTGCCGGAAAAAGGTCTTTTTTGCCAACGATCTGGAAACGATCGAGGATATCAGCAACCATGGCTTTACGCTCGCTGCTTTTATAATCCTGGTAAATTAGCGGGGTTTCGATATTTTCGTAAACGGTCAGCTCATCAATTAAGTGGTAGGCCTGGAAAACAAAGCCGATATACTGTTTATATAAAGCGGACCGCTGTTTCTCTTTAAGCTGATGAACTGCATTACCAACAAAATAGTGGTAACCGTCTGTTGGCTCATCCAGCATCCCGATAACATTTAAAAGTGTTGATTTACCCGAGCCGGAGGGGCCCATGATCGATATAAATTCGCCTTCATCAATCTCAAGGTTAATATCGTTTAGTACGAAGTTTTTATTTCCGCCAACCTGGTAATATTTTGATACGTGCTGTAATGATAACATGTGTTTTAATTATTGAATTAGTGAATGATTGAATTATTGATTTAAAGTCCGATACTTTTTCAAATTAAATCCGACATCGAACATCCGAAATTCCTCGAATTGCTAATTTAAAAATAAGTATTTAACCGTTTTCAATATCCGCATCATTATAATACATCTATATCAATAATATACCAAACTATTATCTCTATAACTATCAATCACTTACAAATTAAACCCTTGTTAAATACTGTCCGCTATTGTAACAGGAAGCGTACGTTAATGATACAATTGTCAGAATCAGAATTTACAGAATTATAGAATTTATTAAATCTTAAACAGTTTAATTCTGATAATCCAATAATTCTGTAAATTCTGATTCAGACATTCTACTCGCTCCGCAAACTTTTAACAGGATTGGCAATGGCAGCCTTAATAGATTGGAAACTAACAGTGCAAAAAGCAATAAGCAAGGAGACTGTGCCAGCTATCAAAAATACCCACCATTGAATGTCTATGCGATAAGCGTAATCCTGTAGCCAATGATGCACAGCGAACCAGGCCCCCGGCCATGCAAACAAGTTTGCAATTAAGACCAGTGCGAGGAAATTTCCGGACAACAATAAGGTTATATTTTGTACAGAAGCTCCCAACACCTTCCTCACCCCAATCTCCTTTACCCTTTTCTCGGCTGAATGAGAAGCAAGTCCAAATAAACCCAAACAAGATATAAAAATAGCCAGCCCGGCCAGTATGCCCACTATCTGGCTCACCTGGTTGTCGGCTTTGTAAACTTCATTAAAATGATCATCCAGAAATTGGTATTCAAAGGGATAATCCGGGTAAACACTCTCCCATTTTGATTTAATGATGGCAAGTGCAGCCGTAGTGTTATGGCCATTAATCTTAACGGAGATATCCCTGAATCCGGAGTGTGTTGCGCTCACTAAAAACATTGGCTCAATTTTATATTGCAGCGAATTAAAATTGAAATTTTTTGCGACCCCTGTTATTGTCCCTAAGGAATCAAATCCAAATTTCTGGCCGACTAATGATGATAAAGGCTTCTTAGGAAAATCTTTTAGCAACTCTTTCGCCAATGCTTCATTAACAATATATTGCCTGAAGTCGGCTATTTTGTCACGCGAGAAGTTTTTACCTGCCGCTAATTTAATTTTATAAAGGTTAAGGTAGTCGGTGTCAACCACCAACAAAGTTGTACCTAGATCTTGCTTTGGCCCGAAGGATGGCATGAAGGTAACCCCGGTCTGGTCCAGATGACTGCCTAAAATATCCCGCGAAGCAGTTACTCCGGCAATCAGCGTGTTACCCGATAATT
The DNA here is from genome assembly GCF_903913935.1 of uncultured Mucilaginibacter sp. Taxonomy (GTDB): domain Bacteria; phylum Bacteroidota; class Bacteroidia; order Sphingobacteriales; family Sphingobacteriaceae; genus Mucilaginibacter. Next base: position 8,843 of record NZ_CAIWNH010000591.1, on the reverse strand, counting down.
CACTCTTGAACAAATCGTATTTCTTTGTAGTGATCCCGTCCAGCGGAATGTTCACAATTTGATCGCGATTATATCCCGGATCCTGTTCCTGCATAAACCTCAGCTGTTTTAATACAAATACCGTGGCTATCATTAGGAAAATTGCACTGGCAAATTGAGTAACTACCAGTATACTGCGCAATAAACCTTTATTTTTTCCAACTTGAACCAAGCCTTTTAAAACCCTTGAGGCCTGGAAAGATGATAAGTAAATAGCAGGGTAAATTCCTGAAACTATTCCAATAAAAACTGTTCCGCCTAGCACGATCAACAAAACCTTTATGCTGCTGAACAGATGAAATGGAATCTGCCTGTCACTAAGGTTATTGATATATGGCAATGCCAGTTCAACTAAAACAACAGCGAATACGAGCGCCATCAAAGCAATTAAAACAGTTTCGCCCAAAAACTGAAATGCAAGCTGGAATCGGTGAGCCCCTATTGATTTACGGATCCCAACTTCTTTAGCCCTTTCTGCAGAACGCGCCGTCGAGAGATTAATGAAATTAACACAGGCTATTACCAAAACAATCAGCGCAATTATAGCAAACAGGTTGGTGGATTTTTTATCGAATTTTTGGTAATTAATATAATCAAGGCCGATATCTGCGGAGTTGGCGTGTACATCTTTCAAAGGCAGGGTAAATAGTTTATAATATTTCCAACCATCGCCTTTAAGGTGTCTTTTTAAATATGCCGGAAATTTGGCATCGAGGGCTGCAGCATGTGTTCCGGGAGCCAGTTCGAAGAAGGTGTCGAGCCAGTTACCACCCCAATTGGTAAACATCCATGGTTGATAAATACTGCTGAATGAAAACAAAGCATCGAATTTTAACTGGGAGTTGCCGGGTATATTAGCTAATACACCTTTTACCGCAAATACGGTAGTGTCATCGCCATAATGGGTAATAATCTTACCTATCGGGTCAGCATCACCGAATAGTTTTTTTGCGGTCTCCTCAGTAATTAAAGCGCTATGTGGCTTTAACAACGCGCTTTGCCCCTCACCTTTTACTATTTTAAAATCAAAGATCCTGAGGAAAGTAGAGTCAACGAAGAAGGCCTGTGGCAGAAAGATCTTTTTAGTGTTTTGTGTTAGCTGGTATTTATTTACCCAATGTACCCTGGTAAAGTTTTTTATTTCAGGAAATTCCTGTTTCAGTGTCGGCCCCATCGGGAACATGGACAAGGCTACTTTTTGTGTGGCTCCCTGCGCGCCTATGGTTTGAACCTCGTTTAGGCGGTAAATGTTTTTTGTATGAAAATTATCGAAGCTCTTTTCGTACGATACAAACAACATGATCACAATACAGGCTGCCATCCCAACAGAAAGGCCGATAATGTTGATCCCCGAAAAAATCTTGTTTTTCAAGATGTTCCGCCAGGCGATTTTAAGATAGTTCTTTATCATGGTTAAATCAATTATTGAATTAGTGATTTAGTTTCGTCATTAGTCATCTCGCTGCGCTGTCATTAGGTCATTAATTTGCGCTGTCATTGTTCGTAGCTTTTTTGCTATTCTCTAATCACTCTGACCTCAGGCTCTTCACCGGGTTAACTAAAGCTGCGCGTATAGCTTTATAGCCAACCGTAAGCCACCCAATCAAGAGCGAAGCGGCAATCGCATCAATAAATATCCAGGTACTCATGTTGATACGGTAGGCAAAGCTTTGCAGCCAATTGCTCATAAAATACCAGCCCAATGGCGTAGCGATAATAAATGATATGATAATTAGTACTATAAACTCTTTGGAGAACAGATATACAATGCTGGCCACTGACGCACCCAACACCTTGCGGATACCCACTTCCTTTGTTCGCTGCACTGCCATAAATGAAACCAGGCCGTATAACCCGAGGCACGAAATAAAAATTGCTATAACAGCAAAAATCTTGAACACCAGGGCCAATTGGTTCTCCTGATCATAAAATTTCGCAATACTGTCATCCAAAAAAAAGCCATTGTAAGCATACTCAGGATAGCTATGCTCCCACAACTTTTGTACAGATGCCACAGTTGACGTAAGGTTGCTGATTTTTATTTTAACGTCGACTTCCGATTCAAATACCTTGTAAGGATAGATGGCAATCGGTTTAACCGACTCGCGCATGGAGTTTGTTTTAAAATCTTCCACAACGCCGGTAATTGGCACCCAAATACCGTTACCAACGCTAATAGTTTTGCCAATAGCGTCTTCAAAACGGCTTAGGCCTAATTTCCTAACCAGGGTTTCATTTACTACTACCTGCCTCATTGTATCGCTTACATCGTAGCCTTTACCAGCTACAAACCGAAGCCCAAAGGTTTTAAAGTAATCGGCATCCCCTATTTTCATAAATAAATCAAAACCGGGATCTTTTTTATGATGATCAAAATTAAAATTCGTTGAACTGTTGTTTTCTGACGAAGGTACGTCCGAAGCAAATGTAGCCGCCTGCACGCCAGGATACGCCAGCACCGCCTGCTTAAAGGCAACCATGCGCCGCAGGCTAATACTATCGGTATTATTCGAAATAACCAATATTGCTGTTTTATCAAAGCCGAGGTCGGCGCTATTAACAAAATTCATTTGTTTGACGGCGATAACAGTACCAATAATGAGCAGTTGAGAGATAGAAAACTGTAAAACAACAAGCCCCCTGCGAAGTGGTATGCCGCCAACCGAGGCCGCAGTAATTTTATTTTTTAATGCCAGGGCGGGTTTAAATCCGGATACTACCAGGGCCGGGTAAATGCCTGACAATAATATAACCGATAAAGCAACGATCGATAAAAAAAGCAAAGTGCCGGTGTTGAAAATACCTATCTTATCGGGGACACTCGCGATATTTTTTAAATAAGGTAGTCCTGCCTCGGCAACAAATAACGATAATGATACAGCTAGGAGCACAATAATGGTTGTTTCCCCAAATACTTGCGTAATCAGCTGCGGCCTGCTGCTCCCCAAAACTTTTCGAATACCCACTTCTTTCGATCGTCCTACGGATTGCGCTGTTGCCAGGTTAATGAAGTTTATCGACGCCATAACAATAATCAAAAAAGCGATTAGTGAAAGTGTCCTTACTGTCGTCTTGCTGGTAACATGGTCTCCCAGCGGATCGTATTGTTTATCAAAATGCAACGAAGACAACGGCTGTGCTTCAAAGTGCCGTTTATGCACCTTTTTGCTATTATCAAATTGTTTTTCTGACATAGCCGCCAACTGCGTGTTTATAGTTGTTTCCGAAAAATTTGCAGGGAATTTTATAAAAACCATATGATTGCTCCCGAGCGTATTCCAGTTATCAAAATACCGATATTCTTTCGGATAAAGTTTTAAGGTGGGATAGGAAATCACTACTTTCAGTCCGAAATCTGAGTTTGCAGGTGCATCCGCTATAATTCCTGCAACTTTCAGATTTAATACATTATCAAGCCCCAGTGTTTTCCCCACCGCTTGCTTCCAATCGCCGAAATATTTGTTCGCACTGCTTTTATCGAGCACCACCATATTGGGTTCTTTCAGTACATCAGGCCTGCCTGCCAGCCAATGAAAATTAATTACCTGGAAAAATTGCGGCTGCAGGAACATTACCCCCAGGTTTTCGATAAATTTTTTGTCATCTGTAGGACTTCCGGTACTTGCCGGCACTGTAACCTGGCTGCCGTAACTGGTTTCCATTGGAGCAACGATGGCTTGCGGAAACCGGAGCCGCAGCAAATCCACCGCTGGTACGGATACGCCAGGATTATAGCTATTTGTACCCTCGCTTTCTGTTACTGTAGTAATACGGTAAATCTGCTTAAACCCTGGTTGAAAAGTATCAAAACTCAACTCGTATTGTACTACCACAAATATGAGCAGGCAGGCGGCAATGCCAACGGTTAAACCCGCAATGTTAATAACTGAATATCCTTTGTGGCGGATAATATTGCGCCAGGCGATTTTAATATAGTTTCTTATCATAAGCTTGTTAGTAATTATTGATAATAAAACGCATACCAAAACATTAAATAATTAAATATCAACAAGATAACAATAGTTAAAATATACGAACTGTTCGAAGGTGTAACACAGGTGTACGGTTGTGATACAGTTTAGTTTAGCGATTTGAGGCTGGAGATTAGAGATTAGGTTTAGAAATTCCGCCACCTAAATTATACCGAAAATAAAAATGGGGCAAGGACTATTTGAAACGTCCTAACCCCATTTTGTTTCTATTTTTTACCGACTAATTAAAGCTGATATCCAGGTGCCCGCTTGCATCTACATTAACAGGAATACCGCCGCCGTTTAATTTACCACGTACATGATCTTTTTCCCACTCGCCGCTAAAGCCGCTCAGGTCGGGTTTGCTGATCCTGTTGGCAGAAAGGTTAAGATCAAGGCCTTGCTTTGCCGGTAATCGCAGGGTAACATGACCGCCGCTAACATCCAGTTTTACATATTTGCCTATGCGGGCCATATCTACATTCATGCTGCCGCCGCTTGTTTCGGCTTGCAGGCTGCAGGCCATGCGGGTAAGGTCAACACTTCCGCCAGATGTACCAGTAATTAATTCACCTTCTATATTATCTGCGTGGATGCTGCCGCCGCTGGTTTCAGCATGGATCTCTCCCTTTAAATCCTGGAGGTGTAATGAGCCACCGGAGGTTTCGAGCCTTATTTTTCCATGGCAATCCATTGCTTTGATACTCCCGCCGCTGGTTTCCAGGTTAATGTCATCGGCTGAGTTTGAAACTTCAATACTGCCACCTGATGTTTCGCCTTTAATTATACCTGCAAGTGCATTAAGATGTAAGCTACCGCCGCTGGTGCTGAAATTTTCATTGCCGGATAAATTATCCAAATGAATACTTCCACCACTGGTTTCAAGGTGTGTATTTACCGCTTTTGGCACATAGATCTTAAAGCTGATACTAAGCTGCCTTCTCCAATCCCAGTTAAAACCGCCTTCATGTTTTCTTTTTGCAAAGGCATGCACTTCGTTGTTGCTTACAGAAACCTCAAGTTGATAATCGGCTTCAAGGCGTTTTTTAATTTCTTCCCTGGTAAGGTCACTATTATTATTACCATGAACGTAAATTTCAACCCTTGCCGCTTCACGGGGGGCTCCGCTAACAGTAATACTGCCGCCAGATGTTTTTACATAAACATTTTTGATGGCATCATTTGCCAATGACTTTGTTTCGTAGGGCGATTTATTCCAATCCTGCCCTAAAGCGACACAACTTTGGCATGCAATAGACAATAGTAGTAAGTAAGTTTTCATCTCCTTTAATTAAGTTTAGATAATAGACTTAGTTTCCCAATATTAAGTTGCATCAAACAGAAAATATAATAGGAATTTTTACTCATAAAGGGCAATAAGTCCGTTTATTGAACTTATTGCCCTTCGCAACTAATATCTCTGATATTTAATTTTGCTGAAACTCCGGCTTTAATTCAGCTTTTTCTGCTTTCCTGAATTTCATGACCTTTGGTTCTGATACCGCGCCGATATAAGGGTTATCGCCATGCAGCCTATAGTATCCCTGGTGATATTTTTCAGCAGGATAAAAAACACTGAACGATATTACCTGGGTTACTATCGGATCAGGGTAATGCTTCGATGCATTGACCTGTTTTATCGTATTTAGCAAGATCTCTTTTTCTATTGGGCTACGATAAAAAGCAATAGACCTGTAATCTGTACCTTCGTCAGGGCCCTGCCGGTTAAGTTCAGTTGGATCATGGGCAAAAAAGAAAGCATGTGCCAGCGTTGCATAACTGATCACTTTCGGGTCATAGTACACCTGCACACATTCGGCATGGCCGGTTGTGCGTGAGCTTACATCTTCATAGCTTGGGTTCCGGGTGGTACCACCGGCATAACCGGAGATAACTTTGTTTACCCCTTTTAGTTCAGACATCGCTTCGCTCATGCTCCAGAAACAACCACCGCCAAAAGTGGCGACTTCTTCACCGGGTTTTGGTTTTGGTAAGGTTGCAAAGTCATTGCCGGCTTGTCCCAAAGCGCATCCCGCAAAAAAAAAGCTGCAGGCTACATACAAAATAATTCGTTTCATATCATTCTAAATTTGATCATTGAATATACGCTGACTACCATGTAACGGATGGTCATGTGCACGTAATTGTTTGTTATTTTGGTGGTTAGTCGCTGCCTGGATAAAAACCTTACAATTAAGTTGAAAAGGTTGTAAAAGTTTTAAGTGTTGTAGAAGTTTAAAAACTTATCATACCATTATAACCTACCTCAGCGACTGCTTGATCTTGTTTAATATAACCTGTAACCCATTGGTTTTAATTTCGAAGGCTGTTGCAAGCAACATACCCAATTTGCCCGGTGGCAGTCCCCTGCTATGCAACCATTCAAGGTAATAAACGGGCAGATCACAAATGGGTGTTCCCTTATATTTCCCATACGGCATTTTGGTTTGTACCACTTCAATCAATATCTTCGAATCGGGTTTGACATTTTCCACGAAGTAAAGATAGAATCAATTTATTTAGATGTGCAACAATCAAACACTAAACGGTAATAGCTGTTATTAAATGAAAATCTAAACATGAAAAAGCAATTTGAAACAACACTGACCGGCCCTGATTCACCGATTGACGGAATAGCAGACCAAATGAATGATGATGGCAGCGCCTGGGAATTTAAATCGATAGACGGGAGCCTGCACCTGGTGATCGCCAAAGACGCGGATGGTGACTGGCAGCGGATTGAAGGCACCGAGCCCTTTTTAAGTTCATGGATTGATGAATTAGCAGAAAAAATAGGCGGTTAGATAATAAAATAATTATGGAAAAACGCGAAATAGGAAGCTCCGGCATAAAAATAGCGCCATTTGCATTAGGGTCAAACGTATTTGGATGGACAATAGATGAAAAACAATCTTTCACTATCCTTGATGGCTTTGTTGATGCAGGTTTCGATTTGATTGACACTGCTGATGTTTATTCTACCTGGGGAGCAGGAAATAAAGGTGGCGAATCCGAAACCATCATCGGCAACTGGTTGAAGAAATCGGGCAAACGGGAGAAAGTGATCATCGCCACAAAAGTTGGTAAACCGATGGGTTCTGATAAAAAAGGGTTGTCGCGAAAATACATTACAGAAGCTGTTGAAGCATCATTGAAAAGGCTGCAAACAGACTACATCGACCTGTATCAGTCGCACGAGGATGACCCTCATACCACACTTTTAGAAACACTGGAAACCTTTGACGACCTCATAAAACAAGGAAAAGTAAAAGCTATTGGTGCGTCAAATATTTCAGGAGAAAGATTAAAAGATACCTTACAAGTGAGTAAGGACAATAACCTTGCCGCTTACCAGTGCATGCAGCCCGAGTATAACCTGTATGCACGGGAAGGTTATGAAAAAGAGTATGAGCCGGTTTGCAGGGAAAGAAACATTGGCGTGATCAGCTATTACTCGCTTGCCAGTGGATTTTTAACTGGCAAATACCGGTCAGAAAACGACCTGTCGCAAAGCAGCCGGGGCGCTGGCGTAAAAAGTATGCTTAACCCGCGCGGATATAAAATTTTAGCGGCCCTTGATAAGGTTGCCGCTGAATTGAATATGAGCGAGGCCGCTGTTGCCCTTGCATGGATCATGGCCAGGCCCGGTATTACAGCGCCAATTGCCAGTGCTACTACCGTAAAGCAATTGGATGAACTTGTCAAATCAACCGAGCTCACGCTAAACAGCGATGCTATTGATCTGCTAAACAGTGCAAGTAAGTATTAATTTGGTAAGAACCGGGATTAAACTGATTTTGGGATTTAACTGATTAAGGCGGGCAATACATTTTTCAAATCTGCATCGTGGTCATCCGAAAATCCATTAAATCCCGGTTCAGACAGACAAAAAAAGGCCGCCTTACGGCAGCCCCTTTCACTATATAAAACTATTCGACAATCCTTGTTTAAAACTTTGCCATTCTGTGGCCGCCATTCCCGTTTTGACGAGTATTTTGGCCGTATTGTGCGTCCCCACCCCTGTTATCGTTTCCACGGTTCCGGTCGTTCTGGCGGTTGTCAGCTCCCTGGTTCCTGTTATCATTTCCGTATTTCCGGTCATTCCCACGATTATCAGATCCCTGCCCCCTGTTGTCAAACCCGCGGTTATAATCCCGGTTTTGTGTTACAGGCTGCCTGTTGAAACCCTGGTCGCGGTTACCAAAGCCCCTGTTATCCCTGCGATCCTGAACTGGTTGGTTAAAGGCCCTGCGGTCGCCATCGAAACGATGATCGTTATCCCTGTTGTATTGCGCGGGTTGGTTATACCGGTAATTGTCCCTGTCAAAATTCCTGTAGCCATCCCTGTTTGCATATCCCCCGTCGAAACGGTCACCATCACGATGCGCCCATCCTTCAAAGCGATTACCCTCGTATCTTGACCTGTAAACATCATCGTGCATGTATGGACGGTAGGCTCTTACTTCAAACCTGCGGGCGTTTCTCCAATCATAGTCGCGGTATGCACCTGGCAGGTATTCGGCAGTCACCCATTCGTTGCCATCAAAATATACATAATCCTGGTCAGTAACGTTATAGTATACACCTAAATCAGGCAGGTAATAATAGTCGTCCCCGTCTTCATTAACCGGGGTTTGAACTGCAGCAGGATAAGTGGCATATATGGCCCTTTGAGGAGCAAAACCAATACCTACACGTACACCGATTTGCGCATTTGCAGTGTTAATCATAAAACCGCTTATTGCTATTGCTGATAATAATGCTAACTTTTTCATTTTCTTTGTTGTTTAGTTGTGATGAAACCTATCGTAGTTTTATTTTTTGTTTTTTGCT
>NZ_CAIWNH010000590.1 GCF_903913935.1 uncultured Mucilaginibacter sp. | reverse complement strand
TTGGTTTCCCTGTTAATTAATCGGTTTGAAGATGCGGCTCCAACGGATTTTGTGAAAAAAATCCTGGGTGGAGTCGATACTCATCACAGTGATGATGGCTTTGCCGATGATATGGTCCTCAGGTACGTAGCCCCAAAAACGGGAGTCTAAGGAATCGTGGCGGTTATCGCCCATCATCCAGTAATAATTCATTTTAAAGGTATAGCTGGCGGCTTTTTTACCGTTGATCGTGATGGCATTGCCGGCGGTATCAATTTTATTGTGTTCATACACTTCAATAGCGCGGCGGTAAAGCACAAGCGTCGAATCATTGAGGGCTACGGTCCATCCTTTTTTTGGCAACTTCAGCGGGCCGAAATTGTCGATATTCCATTTAAAGCTGGCATTATGCGGAAATACCTGCGGATCAGCCTGGCCTGCAGGTTGCAATTCTTTAACTACACTTTTAACGTTCGAAAAGCCTTTGATAGCTGCCACATTTTGCGTCGGAATCAGCATTTCGTAAGTGTTGGCTACCAGGCCGTTATTTGCTGTTACACCAAGGTCCTGTAGTGTTTGTGGGTTTATATCTCGCCCGTCAGTGGTAACCGTGTAATTGGTTTGTGCCATTGGTGCATTTGGTGCCGCTTTACCATTAATGAATACTTGCGCATCCACTATGGAAAGTACATCACCCGGGGCCGCCTGGCAACGTTTGATCAGGGTTGTGCGCTGGTCTACAGGGATATTCTGGTCGGCTTCTTCGGGTTTGTTAAATACTACTATATCACTTTTTTTAGGATCAGTAAAACCAGGCAAACGCAAATATGGCAGCTGGATAGCGTCCCAATAGGTTTTGATACCAAACATAATTGGTTCAGTAAACGGGATAGACAAAAGGGTGTTAGGCATACGGGCACCATAACTGCATTTGCTTACAAATAGATAGTCGCCGGTTAATTCGGTACCCTCCATTGATCCGGATGGGATTGCATAGGCAGAAAACAATAAACCACGGATAATAGTAGCTGCTACCACAGCAAAAACAATAGCATCCAGCCATTCGCGGGCTTTGGTCTTTTTGGGTTTTGGCTTGGTTGAATCTTTTTTCTGCAGAAATTTCCAGTTCATGATAAACGGTGTTTATCATTTAGATGGATGTTTGGTGGTATTTGTTACAGTAATAAAGCATCAAAAATAAGTTTTTACTGCAAATTCAAACTGATCTATAAATATCTTTTTAAAAGCGCTGATATTATTCTGTTCGTAAAACAATAGCATGGCCTTTTTATACTCAATAGAGTCAACCGTTCTGAAGGAGATAGGGCAGTAACCATAGGCAATCAATATAGCATTGCTTACAATACGCGCAGTCCTTTTGTTGCCATCTCCAAATGCCTGTATGTAGGATAGCAGCGCCAACGTTAATAGCGATTTTTCAAATACATTTTCCTTGCTGTTTACCAAAACGCACATATCATTCAATGCCTCACGTATCTGGTGCTCGTTATCCAGGGGCGTATAATTAGTGCCTGAGATGCCTACTCTGCGTTGCCTTATATTCCGGTCGACCCCAAGGTCCTTTATCAGCAGGCTATGAATATCCTCAATTCCCCGGATGTTTAGAGGAATAACATAATCAGGGTGCTCAACAATAAAATTTATGGCGTCTTTATGGTTTAACAGCATCATTGCGTCATCCTTTGGTTTGCCTTCGGCTGTTTCCTTTTCCTTTAATAAACGTTCTGTTTCTAATAAAGAATAAGTATTGCCTTCAATCTGTGATGATTTCCAGCTCAGGTCAATTGCCAGGCGCTCCATTTCTTTATTGTATGCTGCGGTTGACAGGTGCGATATATTGTCTTTAAATTTTGAATGCAGCGCCTCCAGGTGATGTTCTTCATCTGCCGTAAAAAGTTTAACACTACCCAGCACACCAGTAATAAGCGTGAAATTGAAACTATTTTTGATCTGTCGCTCGTCCTGCTCCTTTTTAAAATATTCATCTAAATCAATGGGATACAATAGCTCGTATGAGGGACTCACCAGATATTTTGTGGCCTTTCCCTTACCTTCCGTGCTGATCAGTTGTTCAGCATTTAGCTTGTTTAAAATCCGCTTTGCCGTGGCATAGCCTATAGCTCCGTTCAGCCCGTCATGTACCTCTTTTGACGAACTTAACGGATGCTCAATTATGTATTTTAAGACGCTTTCGGTTATATCGCTCATGAATGAAGCTCATTTTATCATCAAATGTAGCTCAAATAAATGAATATTTGAGCTGCAAATTGTAATTAATTGAGCTTTATTTTAAATAGAGCTCATTGTTGATCTATTTAAAGCTCAATTA
>NZ_CAIWNH010000589.1 GCF_903913935.1 uncultured Mucilaginibacter sp. | reverse complement strand
TCGCCCATGCGCGACATATCGATCCCGTAACAATCAGGGTAACGGATCTGTGGAGCAGACGAAACCACCACTATTTTTTTCGGGCCAAGCCTGTCTAATATTTTAAGAATACTTTGTTTTAATGTAGTACCACGTACAATGGAGTCATCCAAAACCACTAGCGTATCAGCATCTTTTTTAATCAATCCGTAGGTGGTGTCGTAAACGTGTGCCACCATTTCGCTGCGATCGGCATCCTGCGTAATAAATGTACGCAGTTTTACATCCTTAATAGCTATCTTCTCGACGCGCGGCGCCATGCAAAGCACTTCGGTCAGTTCTTCTTCACTTATCTTGTCGTCGCGGTTCAGCAACCGGTCACGCTGGTATTTTTTGATATATTTATGTACACCTTCAACCATGCCGTAAAAAGCCACTTCGGCGGTGTTGGGGATATAGCTGAAAACAGTATTTTTTACATCATGCTCAACAGTATTCAATATCTGTTCGCAAAGTAACCGGCCCAGCTGTTTACGCTCACGGTAGATGGAGGCATCGCTTCCCCGCGAAAAATAAATGCGTTCGAACGAACACGCTTTTTTCTCCATCGGTTCGCTAAACATATCCTCAGTTACCTTTCCGTTCCTTTTTACGATGAGGGCGTGGCCTGGCCTGATTTCCTTAATATCTTCTATTGGTATATTAAAAGCTGTTTGAATGGCAGGGCGCTCTGAAGCGGCAACCACAATTTCATCGTTATAATAATAATAGGCTGGCCTTATGCCTACCGGGTCGCGCATTACAAATGCATCACCGTGGCCCAATATACCTGCAATGGTATAACCACCATCCCAGTTTTTTGCTGATTTACGCAGGATCTTGGCAACATCCATATCATTGGCGATCAGTTTGCTGATCTCGATATTGTCGTCCAGGCCTTCGCGTTTGTATTGATCAAAAAGGCCCTGGTTTTCGGTGTCAATAAAGTGGCCTATTTTTTCAAGTACGGTAACGGTATCGGCTTTTTCTTTAGGATGCTGGCCCAGTTCGTACAACTGCTGTAACAGTTCATCCACATTGGTCATGTTAAAGTTACCTGCTATCACCAGGTTACGTGTCATCCAGTTGTTTTGGCGTAAAAATGGGTGGCAGTTTTCGATGCTGTTTTTACCGTGGGTACCATAACGCAGGTGACCCAGTAAAACCTCGCCCATAAAACTTACGTTTTCTTTCAGCCACTCGGCGTCCTGCATTTTTTCGGGGGTTTCCTTTTGGATATCCGCGAATTTTTTCTGGATATACTCAAAAATGTCCGCCACTGCATTGGATGCCATTGACCGGTGCCGGCTTATATAGCGTTTACCGGGCTCAATATCCAGTTTAATGGTTGCAACGCCTGCGCCATCCTGGCCGCGGTTATGCTGTTTTTCCATTAAAAGGTAAAGTTTATTAAGACCGTACAGTGCAGTGCCGTACTTTTGCTGGTAATAAGAAAGTGGCTTTAAAAGGCGGATAAATGCCACACCGCATTCATGTTTAATCTGATCACTCATGATTGATAATGAGCTCGCAAAGGTATAATAATATTGCGAAAAGTTTGAATTAACAATGTCATAAAATTGCATTAATGTTTAAACATGGGTTGACTTAGTTGACCATGTTGTATTTAGTTGATTATGTGGGATTAAATAAATATTGTAAGTGATCAATTACCTACATCAATAATACATCGGTGTGCTTTAAAGATTCATAAAGGCTAACTTTTAGCGCGGCGGCCATTGGTTTAATTGCTAAATTTACGCCATCATCGAGAATCTCAATTAACGATCATGAAAAAATTATCGATTTTCTTTACCCTTTTGTTTGCTTTTGGCATTTGCCAAAGTTTTGCGCAGAGCCAGTTTTTTACCAATAAAATAGGTGTGCAGGCATACACCTACCGCAACAGTTGGGCAAATGGGATCATCAGGGTGCTTGACAGCGTTAAAGCACTTGGCATAACCGAAATGGAAGGACCCAACCCAAAGGGCATAAGCCCTGAAGAATTTAAAAAGCTATTGAACGAACGCGGTATCCTGATGCCGTCAATTGGGGTTGATTACGGACTGATCTCGAAAGATCCTTACCAGGTAGTTAGTTTGGCAAAAACCTTTGGTGCCACTTTCGTTATGGTGGCCTGGATACCCCATGGCAATACTTTTACTATTGACGACGCCAAAAAAGCAGTTGACGAATTTAATCGCGAAGGGAAAATACTAAAGGATAACGGTATTACATTGTGCTATCACGATCACGGTTATGAGTTTGGCCCTTACGGGGATGGTACTTTGCTGGATTACATTATCCAAAATACCAATCCGGATTATGTTTCTTTTGAAATGGATATTATGTGGACTTTCCACGGCGGCGGAGATCCGGCAAAACTGCTTTATAAATACCCCACCCGTTGGAAAATGCTGCATCTGAAAGACATTCGAAAAGGTGTAGCGAATGACCTTACCGGAGGCACCAGCACCAACAACGACGTGGCCCTGGGTACAGGCCAATTGGATATCCCCGGAATATTAAAAGTTGCCAAATCCGTGGGTATTCAACATTATTTTATTGAGGACGAAAGCCCTAATCATGCCAGCCAGATCCCGGTAACGATAGGGTATATTAAAGGTTTGACAGAATAGATTGCCAGGGAGGTATGTGCCTACACATTGACCTGTGCAGGCACGATTAACTTTGTTCAGGAATTTTTAATTTCCATCTTTTATAAAGTACCACCATAAGTACGATAAAACTATTTAAATAACAGAATAACATTACCATGATCAGCAGCAGGTCTGCATGGCCGAATTCTATATAAAATTGATGATCCCTCAAATAATGATGCAACTGACCTAAAAGGTCGAAATAAAAATAGATGCCGAAGAAATAAATTAGCCCAACTACAAAAAATATGGGCGTTTTTAATTTAATCGAACCTATATAAAAGCCATAAGAAAATAAAAGGAACACAATATAGATTATCGCAGACGCCAAATATTCGTTCATCGCATTTTATTCTATAATAACCCTATTCCCATTCTTCCTTCTTACCCATAAAACACCACCCCCTTTTTCGAGGGCGGTCCAGGTGTAGCCTTCGTCGTTAACAGTTTCTTTTAGGGGTTTATCGTTCACCAGCACTGCTGTAGGCTTGCTTTTTAGCCTGATCTCTTCGTTGCCGGTAGTGTCAAATGTCCGGTAATACAGGCGCACCTTATTTGAATCTGCTTCGGTAAAATCAACACTATAATATTTATGAAAATGCCCTTTATAGTCAGCCTGCTGGATGGCAGAAGTGCTTGAAAGAATATGGTCTTCCGCCGGCGCCAGGTAAGGATAGGTGGCCATGGCACGCAGATAGTGCCTTACATAATCGCCATACCCGTCTGTTAGCCAGGGTTCATCAAACGGAAAACAGTTTTTTCCATCAAAATCAACCGCATAGGTGGCCCAGTTCAGTTGGCGTAAAGCGTTGTTGTAATAAGAAGTATCGCCGGTTAACGACCCGTATAACAACTCATCCGCGCCCTGTCTTGAAGTATGGCTTTCGCCCGGAACCGGGTAGATGGATTGTTCGTTAGTGACGATAACGCCATATTTCTTCCATTTATCATTATTAAAGCTGGTATGTGCCCAGTTGATGATACTTTTTACCTGTGTTTTCCACTCAGGGAAATATTGCGGATGTTCCATCATATAGCGTGCGCAGGTCATGCCGTTGATCTGGGTTTGGCTCCAGGCGCCTACGTCTTCAAAAAATGGCCCCCAGCGGTTATTTTGGATCGGGTATTTTTTGAGCCAGGTCAAGATTTTGCTCGCACCAGTTTTATATGCGGTCAAATTGCCCTTTTTGAGTTGGATCAGGTCGAAAAATAATTGCAGGGTTGGCGTAAGGTTGCTGGTATAGCAGGCGGTATCTTTTGATTTGATGATCTCGTCATCCTGCAGCAGTGCCGTTTTACCGGTAAAAACATTTACCTTAAAAGGCAAAGGCGAGTGTGTAGCTGTACCCGTTTTTACATTTGCCGCCAGTGTATTGGCAATCTTTATAGCAGCGTCCAGGAAAAGCGGTTCATTTTTTATTTTGTAGGCATGTACCAACTCCAGGCCGAACGATCCCGCTTTATCAGGCTGCGCCACTCCTTTGCCGCTGCGCATATCCCCATCGTAAATCCCTGAATAAATGAGGGTATTATAGGGAAAAGGAATATCCGGCCATTTGCAATTGGCAGGTGATAACCCGTGGGTTAAATAGTATTCAGCAAGGAAATAAAGGTTGTTTTTTACGTTTTCATCCCCGGTATAGGCATAATATAATTGCCATGATGACATAGCCATCATAAACTGGTCGCCGCCGATGCCGCGCGGATCGTCCATATTGGGATTAAAAACCTGGTGGTTCATATAATAAGGCAGCCCGTTAGGGTCCCGCCGCATATTAAACCAAAAATTCCAGATAATATGCAGGTCGTGGTCATAAGCGATGGCCGGGTCGGGGTTAAACCAGGGAACAATATTGCCGCTGTTGTCGGTTTGGATAGGGTGGTAGATCAATACCTCTTTTTGCTGGGCAAAAATATTACCTAATGAAAAAACAAAAAATAAGGATAAAAGGCAAATTAGTTTCCTGATCATAGGGGTTTTATTTAAAGGTGTATTTTTAATAATTGGTTGCTAACGCGAATGATAAAGATAGTTCTTTCATCAGATTGATTAAAGCTTTAAAAATGTTACGTCCAATCATTTCATTTTATCCCCTATATTCCTTTATATTTATCCATCCCATCTCGTTAATTATTTATTAAACCAATTATGGACACTGAAAACAAACCTGCTAACGCCATCAACCGGCGTAAATTTCTTGAGAAAGCCTCGGTAATGTCTGCTTTTATGATCGTTCCGCGCTTTGTACTGGGCGGTAAAGGTTATACAGCGCCTAGTGACCTTATCAATTTAGGCTTTATCGGCACGGGCAAACAAGCCGGGGGGCTACAGGGTTCGTTTTTTGACACGAATGAAGTGAAAATTATTGCAGCGGCTGATGTTTACGGAGCCAAACTGCAGCAATTTGCCGCACAGGTTAACCAGCGATATGCCGCTAAAGCTGCACAAAGTAAGTATGCCGGTTGCGCCACCTATGGTGATTTCCGCGATTTGCTGGCGCGAAAAGATATCGATGCAGTGGTGATCGCAGTTCCCGATCACTGGCACTCCGTTACTGCAATTTTGGCGGCCAGGGCCGGGAAAGATATTTATTGTGAAAAGCCTTTATCCTTAACCATTAATGAGGGACGTGCAATGGTGACAGAAACCCGGAAAAATAACCGTGTTTTTCAAACCGGCAGTATGCAACGTTCGTGGCCCGAGTTCAGGCAGGCAGCAGAACTCGTGCGCAATGGGTATATCGGCGATATACAAACAGTAAAAGTAAATGTGGGACCGCCACCGGTGCCTTATAACCTTCCTGCTGAACCAATGCCCCCTAGCTTAAACTGGGACTTTTGGCTTGGGCCGAATACTACTCAAAATTACAACCATTTTTTGGCTCCTGGCCTTACAGACGATTTTTGGGCCAAATGGCGCGACTATAAAGAATTTGGCGGCGGCGGCATGACCGACTGGGGCGCCCACATGTTTGATATCGCTCAATGGGCTTTGGATATGGATGCAACCGGCCCTGTTTTAGTTACTCCGCCGGATAGCGACCACCAATACTTAACCTACCAATATGCTAACGGAATTACCATGACGCACGAGCCGGTCAGCGGTGATAATGGTGTTACTTTTATCGGTTCAAAAGGCAATATCAATGTAGTGAGGGGGAAAATCGAAACGACACCAGAAACTCTGGCAACCAGAGCGATCAGTCCTCTTGAAAAACATGTGTATTTAAGCCTCGATCATTATAAGGATTTCCTGCAGGCCATGCGGAACCGTACCAAACCTGTAGCGGATGTGGAAATTGGCCACCGCACGGCCACGGTTTGCAATATAGGTAACCTGGCTTATGAACTTAAACGCCCACTGCACTGGAACCCCGACAAAGAGGAATTTATAAATGATGATGAAGCCAATTTACGGCGGGCTAGAGAAATGCGTAAGGAATGGGTGGTATAAGCTGAAAGCTTAAGGCAGAAAGCAAAAAGCTTTTAGCTTTAGTCTTTTCGCTTTCTGCCTTTTACCTTATTTGCTAAACCCAACCAATTGGTGCAATTGCCCCGGATCATAGATTTTACCTGCTTTAATTACGAGGGTAACCTTGCGGATGTCACGGATGTTGTTTAACGGATTGCCGTCAATAATAGCCAAATCGGCGTGTTTGCCAGCTTCCAGAGAGCCTGATATTTTATCCATTTTCATTACCCGTGCCGGGGTGATGGTTGCGGTTTGCAGAGCCTGCATAGGTGTAAGGCCGGCCTGAACATATAGCTCCAGTTCGAGGTCAACGCTATAGCCCGGGAACCCCTGGTCGGTTCCGGCCACGATGGTTACACCTGCGTCATACAGAAGCTTTGTGATTTTTACCATACTATCATATAATGGTTTAAACTTCGCGGCTCCTGTCGGATCCTGGCCGGTGTCTTTAAATAAAGCCTGCAGCGGTAGGGGCAAGGTGTAAAATCCAGGCTCCATTATGGTAATATCGTCCTTCACATTGCGGAAGCTCATTTCAAAAACTCCAATTGTTGGGTCTATTACTACATGGTGGTCTTTGATGAACTGAATGGCTGCTTTACTGGTAGAATCATCAAAATTGATGCTCCTGTCTTTATTCCTTTTCATAATGGAATACACAGACTGCACGTGATTGACCATATCCATGCCTGAATCAACGCCCTGCTGCAGCGTCATTCCTATTGGGATATGCCCGGTAACTGTTAAACCCAGCCGATGCGCTTCATTGCAAATAGCCTTAACGATAGCCGGTTTTACTGAGCTGTAAATTTTTATCTGTACAAATCCGTTATCATAATAACGATCTACCTCTTTAATGGCTTCTTCTTTGGTATCTGCCTGGATAATGCCCAACGCATACTGCCCTTTGCCATCAATTATCCCCGCCTTTAAAATTTCAGGCCCGATACCTTTACCGCCATCTATGGCATTTTTAATGGAATTGATATAATCAAATTCGTTGCCACAGTCGCGTACGGTAGTAGCGCCAACCGCCAGGTAAGCCGGTCCCCATTCGGCCTGTTCAAAATGGGCGTGCATATCCCACAGCCCCGGTATAACTGTTTTGCCCTTTGCATCAATTATTTTCGCGTTCGATGGGATTTTTACCGAGCCAACTTTTCCAACGTTTTTAATGATGCCATTTTCTATCAGCACAACTGAATTTGGCATAATGCTTGAATTCACCACATCAACCAGGGTTCCGCCAACAACGGCAATTACTTTACTGTCCGTTTTGGCTTTCGGCATGGCTTTTTCAAACAGCGCCATGCTATAGGTTGCAGCTTTACTGATAAATGTGGCCAATAAATCCTCATAAGGTGCGCGCATCATTTCCAATTTGTCAGCTTCGGCATCGTTAGTGATAAGGCATATCAGCTGCCCGTTTTTATCGGCCCATAACAACTCGTTGCCCCATATCAAACCGGCAATACTAAATCTATCCAGTACAAGCTTTTTGTTGTTAAAGGTGATAGTGTCTTCCCCTTCTTTTTTTATTTTGACTGATCCGTTCGGTAGCGTATTTATAGTTGCAGGTTCGTGGTGGATTTTCCAGTATTGCAGCAATACCTGTTGAACAGTGCCTGGGGCATATCCAGCAACAGGGAATGTTAAAGGAGCCAGTTTGTGTTTGTGTACTGAATCATCAACCTTTACAATCGCTTCACCGTTTGCAATGCTGATGCTGTCATTTATGGTGGCGCTTCTGGCCACCCTCCCCTTAATCCATAACCTTACCGGCTCAAGTTTAGGCGTAACGGCAAGTTCGGCCTTTAAGGGCACCGGTGAACCTCGGTCGACAAACTTAAAGTCGATATTATAGCTGAGCACATTGGCCGACCGTGTGATGCGGTAAGTTTCCTGGCCTATATGCTGTTGAAATTTGTGCAGAAAAAATGTCCCGGTATCTGGAGTTGCGTTTTCCTGGGCTTTAACTGATAGAATGGTTATTGCAAGGTATACTAAAAGTAATATCTTTTTCATGATGATGAGCTGCAGCTATAAGAAGCTAAGATATTGTTTTTTTTGATGCGTTCGATGTGCGAAACGTAGGGACTTCAGGGAAATCGTGTTAAAAATTACATATTTTTTTGGGTGATGTATTCAAAACACCAGGCCAAAGTCATCAGGTTATCAGCACACCTGAACCACCCGGCACGGATGAATACACCCGGGACACCTGGCACAGTAATAAATTCTGTAATTTGCTTGGATTTGTAAAGAATTTTACCTATTATTTTGTTGGTCGGGACGAAAAATTGCATGCCGGTATTTTAAACGCGATTTTACCGGTGGCGACTTATAAAATTTTACCAAACTTCTCTTTCATCCCCAATAAACCCCAAATTCCGCCGCTATGTATCGCCAGTATGTTTTCTCCCGGGTTAAAATAGCCCTTTGCTGCAAGGTCATAAATGGCATAAAGCATTTTGCCGGTATAAACAGGCTCAATCAATATCCCGGTTTCGGCCACAAATTGTTTGATAAAATCGATGAGCTCGTTATTGGTTTTGCCGTAGCCTCCGAAATGATACTCGGTATGTAATTCAAAATTTACTTGTTGCGCCAATAGTTTGTTGATCTCCTCCCTCATAAAACCACCATTTTTTAATACCGGTACCGCATGAAATTGTGTAGGTGATTTATGCTGACAGATGCCATTGATAATGCCTGCGGCAGAGGTCCCTGTTCCGCAGGCGCAAAAAATATGGTTGTAAGTTTGCAGCAGTTCATCAATCAGTTCGCTGCAGCCCCTGGCGCCTTCGGGCGATGCTCCGCCTTCGTCAATGAATATAGCTTTGGGGTCGCCCGCAAAATATTTGTCAAAAAGCCCGGGTTTATCGCGATAGCTTTCCCTGTCGGTAAACAGCAGTTGCATGCCATGAAGGCGGCAAAGAAAAAGGGTATCATTGTTAACCTGCTCACCACGAACTATCCCGGTTGATTTGAAACCGAATTTTGCTGCTGCCGCTGCAGTAGCCAGCAAGTGGTTTGAATAAGCACCCCCGAAAGTTACCAGGTGGCTTTTATTTTCGGCCTGTGCTTTTTTTAAAAGGTATTTGAGTTTGCGCCACTTATTGCCTGAGATGATGGGGTGGATGAGGTCGTCGCGTTTGATGAAAACATTGATGCCCTGTTCATCAAACAATACATTTTTTATTTGATGAACAGGGCTATAAATTTCAAGATCAATTTCCATTAAGCAAAGTTAAAAGCCGAAGCCTATACCTGCGTTAACAGATTTATATTGTGCCAGGCTGCCGGATACATAAATACGGAAAAAGCCAGGCGTTAACTGGAAACCAAGATCAGCGCGGAAGCCATCGATACTTGTTTCATTAATACTAATTGGGTTATTGTATGTAGTGTAAGTTGATGTGCCTGCGAGCGTTTGCCCGGTAGTTACCGGAAAGTTTCCAATAGTGCCAAATTGGGTATGGGTATTGTTGTAACCCACCGCCAAAAAGGGGGTAAAAAACAATAATTTTTTAGAGATAATGGCCTGGATCATAAAGTTGTTAAAGGTTGCGCCCACATGCTGGTTGTTGAAATCTGTGCTTTGCTGGCCATCTTTTGGTATTGCACCTGCATCCGGGTTTACAGTTAAGGGGATATTCATGCTTAAATGGCTGTAGCCTAAAGCAATGGCAAGGTCAAAAGGGATCAGTTTATCTACAGTTTTACCAACAAAATCCTGCATAATATCATGCCTGATGCCGAATCCAATGGACGATATGTTGCCGCTGCTGCCAAAATTAATAGTTGGTATGGCGCGTATCGTCAGGTCGGTGTTGCCTATGAGACCTACTGTCAATTGGATCTGCGGGGCCGGGATGACAGATGACTTTCCGGAGGGCATCGTGTACGAACCGACTTTCTGGCCGTTATCATCATAAATATCCAGCAGCGGGCCGTTAGCGCTTTTACTGCCGCCAAAGGTTGGCGCCATGGTTTGGCTTGCATTATCAGGCCTTACATTATTTGACAAACCAATTTTTGTAACGTCAAACGTTTGATCGCTGGTAGGAACAAATGATGCTGAAGCGGTAATGCGAAGATCAAAATGAAGTAGTTTTTTCGCCTTGGCCGAACTATACCAACCACTGTTTAAGCCTAATCCGATTCCCTTAAATAAGGGTTCGCCATACGCATTTACCAGTTTGGTGGCATCCGCCGGTCCTGATTTTATCAGTGCAGAAAAGCCGTCCTGCGCTTTTGCTGCCGATGTAATAAAAATAAGTATTACAGTTGTTAATATGGGGTAAAGCTTTTTCATATGAGTAATATATTTTAATACTTAAAGGTAGAGATATTTTAAAAGTATCCAAATCTATAAAAACCATTACTTTTGCCCGATGATGGAAGACTTAGCCAATATTGACCAGGATGAACAGGACCTTTTTGAGCACCTGCGCATAGTAGTTGATAAGGGCCAGTCACTGTTGCGGGTTGATAAATTTTTGATGCACCGCATTGAAAACGCCTCGCGCAGCCGCATCCAGAATGCCATTGAGCTTGGTAACGTACTGGTTAATGATAAGCCCTGCAAGCCAAGTTATAAAGTGAAACCCCAGGATGTGATTTCGGTGGTATTGCCGCATCCGCCGCGTGATACCGAAGTTTACCCGGAGAATATCGCTTTGGATATAGTTTACGAAGATGATGATGTACTGGTGGTAAATAAACCCGCAGGGTTGGTGGTGCATCCCGGTTATAATAATTATACAGGCACGCTGGTGAACGGCCTGGTTTATCACTTTCAGCAACTACCAACCTTGCCAGGCAACGATGGCCGGCCAGGCCTCGTACACCGCATTGATAAAGACACCTCAGGCTTGTTGTTGATCAGTAAAAACGAGCGGTCCATGACCTGGCTCGCCAAACAGTTTTTCGATCATACCATCGCCCGTAAATATATCGCCCTGGTTTGGGGCGACCTGGAAACCGATGGCACGGTTACCGGCTATATTGGCCGTAGCATTGGCGACAGGCGGGTGATGTCAATTTACGATGACCCGGAAAAAGGGAAATGGTCGGTAACGCATTACCGGGTTTTGGAGCGGATGAATTATGTTACGTTGATTGAATGCCAGCTGGAAACCGGCCGTACGCACCAGATCAGGGCGCATTTGAAACATATCGGACATCCGTTGTTTAGTGATATGATGTATGGCGGCGACAAAATTTTAAAAGGAACAGTTTTTAGCAAATACAAGCAATTTGTGGAGAATTGTTTTGAAATAATGCCCCGGCAGGCCCTCCATGCAAAATCACTCGGGTTTTTGCACCCGACATTAAAAAAGCAATTGTATTTTGAAGCGCCCTTGCCGCCGGATTTTAAAATGGCTTTGGACAAGTGGCGGGGTTATAGTGATCAGAGATTAGAAATTAGAGATTAGTTTTTGGAATGTTGTAAGGTTGGAAAGTTGACATCTACTAAGCTGCTTTTTCTTTCGGACCCCGCCTGCCGGCCGGCAGGTTTACTGACTTTTCCGACTTTTGATATAAAAAAACATGGTATTCATAAACTTCAACGGCGAAATTCTTCCATCAGATACCAAACTGCTTTCGGTGCATAACCGTGGCTTCAGGTATGGGGATGGCTTATTTGAAAGTATGCGCCTGATGAAAGGTCAGCTTAAATTTGCCGATCTGCATGCCGATAGGTTGCAAAGGGGAATGAAAGCGCTTAAAATTGACGGCTATTCGCAAATGGATCCCTGGTTTTTGAAGGAAAAATGTGAAGATATTGCGCGGCGCAACAGGGCCAAACATGGTCGTTTGCGTTTAACCGTTTATCGTGATGCGGAAGGATTATACTTGCCGACGCAAAATAAGATGGGCTGGTGCCTGGAGGTTACGCCAACAGAAGAACCACGGTATTTTTTAAATACTAAAGGATTAATCATGGATATGTTTACCGAGTTGCAAAAGCCAACCAATTACCTGTCTAATATTAAAACCTGCAATTCTCTTGTTTATGTAATGGCCGGTATTTACAAAAGTCAAAATAAGCTGGATGATGTTTTTTTGCTGAACCAGAATGGTTTTTTGTGTGAAGCAGGAAGTTCCAACGTATTTGTTTGGTATCAAAACCATTTATATACGCCTGCATTAAGCGAGGGCTGTGTTGAAGGGGTAATGCGGCAGGTTATTATTAAACTTGCCAAACAACTAAATATACCAATAACAGAAGCTCAAATAAACCCCGAGATTTTATACGAGGCCGATGAGGTGTTTTTAACTAACGCCGCCCGCGGTATCCAAAGCGTAATGGGATTTGGTGTAAGGCGTTATTTTAATGAAGTGAGCAAGGTATTGATAGAAGAATTGAATAAACTTTAATATAAAATATTATTCAGCCTGCTTCAACAGCAGTTTAAACCGGATGATTTCTTCGATGTCGGTACTTATAATGTCCGCAAGTTCAATTTCCAATATTTCGGTTATTTTCACCAAACGGCTTAAGGTAATGCTGCTGTATCCGAGTTCGATTTTACTGTATGCATTTTGTGATATCTGCAATTTGGCCGCAAGGTAATCCTGAGTATAATTCCTGAATTCCCTGATCTTACGGATGTTTGACACTATTGCTTTGGTTTTTAAATCGCCTATTGTCCCCATATCAATTGTTTAAATTAAACAAACGGGAAAACTCCCTTACTGGTTTTTGGCTTTCTTTGATTTATTGGTTTTTTATAGTGTTGAATTACTCGTAGATGGCAAAATGAGCCTGAGTGGAAGAAATAGTTAAACAGATTATTTTATGATGATTAAATTTGATACTATTGTGTTAGATTATTTTATATACCCCCATTGAAGCCGGAAACCATAAAATTATTACTGTACCCAGCCTTCTTGCTGCTCCTGATAGCCTGCTTCACAACAGCATGTAAAAAAGATATTTTGCGGCAAAATCACTTCAATACAAACCCTGACACGACGAAAACGGATAGCATAGCAGCCTTAGATTCATTGCCATCTTTTAATAACCCTTCAGGAGTGGCCATAGATGCTTCCGGAAATATTTATGTGGCCGATTATGGCAATAACCTCATCCGTAAAATAGCGCCGGGAGGTATAGTTACTACCCTTGCCGGCAGTGGGAATGCCGGTTATATTGACGGAGCAGGTACCCTTGCTTCCTTTACACAGCCGACCGGTTTAGCTGTTGATGCATCAGGGAATTTATTTGTGGCTGATGCAGGTGATAATCTTATCCGCGAAATAAGCCCGGCCGGAGTTGTTACTACCATTGCCGGCAGTGATACAACAGGTTCGGTTAACGGGATTGGTACCGCTTCCTCATTTTTTGATCCGCTTGGTGTATCGGTTGATGTTCATGGCAATATTTATATCGCTGATGCCGGCAATAATTTAATCCGTTTGATAGGGCAGGGCGGGCAGGTAAGTACCTTTGCCGGAACGTTGAATACGGGAATTTCAACCAACTTATCTCCTTTTAATAACCCTTCAGGTGTTGCGGTAGACGGTAATGGAAATGTTTTTGTAGCCAATTATCTGAATAGTACTATTATGAAAATAACCCCATCGGGGGTAGTAAGTACCTACGCTGGCGTTGATACTGTTAAAGGGTCAAATAACGGGCCCGCACCTTCAGCTACCTTTTATTACCCTAATAGTGTGGCTGTTGATGCAGCTGGTAATGTTTATGTTTCCGATGGCGTAAATAACCTCATCCGCAAAATTACCCCTGATGGAACAGTAAGTACATTGGCCGGAAGCGGTCTTGCAGGTTCGGCCGATAGTACAGGGACCAAAGCGTCCTTTAATTACCCGGCCGGCCTTGCAGTTGATGCAGCTGGCAATGTATATGTAGCTGATTCAAATAATAACCTCATCCGGAAAATTACGCCGGCAGGTGTAGTAAGTACAGTTGCAGGCAGTGGTTTACAAGGCGCCACCAATGGAACGGCGGTTGCAAACAAGCGACGAAGAATGCTGCTTAAAAATGGGGTGAAAATAAACAGCAATATTTTTTACAAACACCGTTAATTGCAGGCTCAGGATTATATTTTTAGTGCCAATGTCCTGCCATTAATCACCAGTATAGCCGCAGAATATGACATCGTCCGGCGTGGTGCACTTCCCATAAATCGTATTTAAAATAAACAAAAATTAAACAGGGCAGTTTATCAGGTATAATATTTTGATAGATGAACATCGATAAATTATATGCCCATGCTTACGACTGGCTGATTAAATACGGCCCGCGTTTCTTGATAGGGATCCTGGTTTTAATAATAGGCTTATGGCTTATCCGTTTGCTGATACGTGTAATAAAGGGCCACATGCACAAAAAAGATGTGGAACCAACAGTGCGGCCGTTTTTAATGAGTTTGCTCTCCGTTGCATTGAGTGTGTTGCTGATGATTGTTGTGTTGAAGATGATGGGCATGCAGTTAACCTTTTTT
>NZ_CAIWNH010000588.1 GCF_903913935.1 uncultured Mucilaginibacter sp. | reverse complement strand
GTAAATCCAAACCCGTAAATTGGTGCATGTTTCATTTTAAACAATTCAGCGTTGACCAAAGTGGGTGTGCCATGAAGATCAATACTGATGGGGTTTTGCTTGGCGCGATAACGGAGGCGGTTGATCCTAAAACGATACTGGATATCGGCACAGGTACAGGTGTTATCGCTTTGATGCTTGCGCAGAGATTTATTAATGCGAAAATTGATGCTGTTGAGATCGATGAGTCGGCAGCTAAAACTGCGGGGCGAAATTTTGAAAGTTCCGTTTTCCACGACCGGCTCAATATTTATTCTTCGAGTATTGAAGCCTTTTTTGAAAAATACCCTGATAAAAAGTATGACCTCATCGTGTCGAACCCGCCGTTTTACGTTGATTCATTAAAGCCTCCCGGCGCAAAAAAGGCATTGGCAAAGCACACGGATATTGATTTTTTTGAAACGTTGATTAGCAAAATTTCGGTAGGCCTTAATCCCGCCGGATTGTGCTGGCTGGTACTGCCAATGAGCTTGAGAGAACAGGTCGTTGAATATGCAGAAATCAATGGTCTTCATGTGCAAGATGTAATTGAGGTTAGGTCATACCAAGAATCCACCCCGCACCGCATGATTATAAATCTTTCGCCAGTTGATATATTGTTTGTAGAAAGCGAGATAACTATTTACAAATCAAAGGGCGTATATTCGGAAATGTACAGGGCTTTATTGCAACCTTATTTTTTAGCTTTTTAGTATGAAAATTGTCTCTATTTGTATGGCTTCGCTCATGTTTGTATTTACGATATACAGCTTCTATGAGGTTTTTGAAACTCCCAAAGAATGGCCAACTCCACCCTTCTCACCAATTTTGGTTGAAGGTATACAGCAAGCGTCATTAATATGGGCGATCATAAATTTTGCATTTTTTTTGTCATTCCTATATATAGCTATTAAAAGAGCACGATTAGCAAAATTCAAAATACTTGGAACAGTTTTCCTATTATATATCATAACAATTCTACTGACAAGTTTTATTCGCGTAAATGCTTAAAATAGGCCTCCTTTCCGATACCCACAGCTACCTCGATGACGCGGTGTTTAAACATTTTGAAAACTGTGACGAGATCTGGCATGCCGGCGATTTTGGCAGCATGGAGGTTGCCGAAAAGCTGGCCGCCTTTAAACCGCTGAAAGGCGTGTACGGAAATATCGACGGGCCCGACATCAGGCAGCACTTCCCCGAAAACCTGCGGTTTAATTGCGAAAAAGTGGATGTATGGATGACGCATATCGGCGGCTATCCTGATCATTACAGTCCTTTGGTAAAGCCTGAAATATACACTAAGCCTCCAAATTTATTTATCTGTGGTCATTCGCATATTTTAAAGGTTATTTACGACAAAAAGATCAATTGTTTGCATATAAACCCCGGAGCAGCCGGGAAACAGGGCTGGCATAAAGTACGGACTTTAGTTAGATTTTGCATTTCTGAAGAAAAAATCCATACCTTCGACCTTATTGAAATGCCAAGATAGTACGTATAAAATACACTAAGTCCTATGAAGATCGCAAAAACCTTAGGCCAGTTTATCATCGAAAAGCAGGCCGACTTCCCCTATGCCAAAGGAGAATTGTCACGCCTGTTACGCGACATCGGCATTGCCGCCAAGATCGTTAACCGCGAAGTGAACAAGGCAGGCCTTGCAGATATTTTGGGTGAAGCCGGTACCACCAACATCCAGGGCGAGGGTCAGAAAAAGCTTGACGTTTATGCCAATGAGCAATTTATATCCGCCTTAAAACACGGCGGCGTATGTTGTATCGTAGCCTCCGAAGAAAACGATGAATATATCCCCATAGAATCTGATGTTTCTAAAGACGCCAAATATATTGTCGCCATGGATCCGTTGGATGGTTCGTCAAACATTGATGTTAATGTAGCGGTCGGTACCATTTTTTCTATTTACCGCCGTAAATCAACAACCGGGAAAGCCTCTATTGATGATGTCCTGCAGAATGGTACCGAGCAGGTAGCAGCGGGTTATGTGATCTATGGTTCATCAACCATGCTGGTTTATACTACCGGTAAAGGGGTTAATGGATTTACCCTGGACCCATCCATTGGTGAATTTTGCCTGTCGCATCCGGATATGAGAATCCCGAAAGATGGCACTATATACTCTATTAACGAAGGTTATTATAGCCATTTTCCGGATGGGGTAAAAAAATACATCAAGTATTGCCAGGTAGAGGATCAAAAAACAAACCGGCCATATACATCAAGGTATATTGGTTCCATGGTGGCGGATATTCACCGTAATTTAATAAAAGGCGGCATTTTTATCTACCCGGTAACTGCCGGCGCACCCAACGGCAAATTACGTTTGGTTTATGAATGTAACCCCATGGCATTTATTGTTGAGCAGGCTGGTGGTTTAGCCAGTAATGGTTATCGGCGTATCCTGGGGCTCGATGTAACCGAACTGCACCAACGCTCCGCGATATTCATTGGTTCCGAAAATATGGTAAAAAAGGCCGAAGAAATGATGGCCTGTTTCTCACCCCAGGTAACCAAGAAAAGTTTTGAAGGGGTGGTGGAGCTGCAGTGAGTTGGTTGTTGTAATGTTTCAAGGTTGGAAAGTTGAAATGTTTTCAACTTCACACCGACAGGCTAACATTACAACATTGTAACTTTTCAACCTTACAACAACTTTGCCGCCTCCATCTCAAAAACGGAATCAATCAGCAGATTTTTTTGTTTTCCTGCCGCAACGGCCAGTTCATCGCAACGCTCATTTTCCGGGTGGCCGGCATGGCCGCGTACCCAAACGAATTTTATTTTGTGTATTTTGCTGATATCGAGATAGCGCAGCCACAGGTCTTTGTTTTTTTTGCCTGCAAAGCCTTTTTGCAGCCAGCCGTAAACCCATCGTTTCTCAATGGCGTCAATAACATATTTCGAGTCGGAGAAAATCGTTACTTCCTGGTTGGGCGTTTTTAAAGCTTCCAGTCCTTTAATAACAGCCAGCAGCTCCATGCGGTTGTTGGTGGTTTTTCTAAAACCTTCTGAAAGTTCTTTATAATGTTTGCCCGAACGCAGGATCACCCCATATCCCCCCGGCCCCGGGTTGCCGCTTGATGCACCATCTGTAAAAATTTCGATCATTCTTTTAGTTCATGGTTTATAGTTGATGGTTCATGGCCTTTTGCTTCGGGTAAAAAGCCTTTCCATCAAACTAATTCATTGGGGCCAAAAATATAAAATAAATCAGGGCTATGAACTATGAACCATCAACTATGAACTTAAGAAAGCTTCTTCTTTTTCAATCGCAACGAATTCCCGATCACCACCACATCCGAAAACGCCATAGCGAAAGCGCCCACCATCGGGTTTAAAAAGCCAAAAGCTGCAATAGGTATGGCCACAATATTATAGGCAAATGCCCAAAAAAGGTTTTGTTTGATGGTGATCAGCGTGTGCCTGCTGATCTGTAAAAACTTAACTACTGAATTCAGGTCGGTGTTTAGTAACACCACCCGTGCTGATTGAATGGCTACCTGGCTTGAATCGTTCATGGATACCCCGACATCAGCTTTAGTTAGCGCAGGGGCATCATTAATGCCATCGCCTATCATTATGGTTTTACCCTTTTGACGATAAATTTCAATTACCACTAATTTTTCATCAGGCAATTTTTCCGAATGGACTTCGTCAATTCCTATTTGCTGCGCAACCTTTAAGCAACGGCTATGTTTATCTCCGCTCAGCAAAACCGGGATGATGTTCATTTTTTTTAGTTGCTTAATCAGGTTAGCAGCTTCAGGTTTAATCTCGTCATCAACGGCGATCAATGCCAGTTGTTTTTGGTTTTTATAAAGCGTTAAATTAAATTCCCCGTCAACAGATGATTTGCCTGTTCCCAAAAAATAATGATTCCCTTCAATATCTTCGGCCCGCATGCCTAAGCCTTTTTCTTCTTTAACCGATTTTAATATCAACTTGGTCTTGGGAAGTGCCTCAAGCCCTTTCACCAGCGATTTGGCAATAGGGTGGTTTGATCTTTCTTCAATTGCCGTAATTATCCCTCTTATTTGTTCAATATCGGCGCCGCTTTCAGCTTTTATGTTGTTGATGCTGAACTTACCAGTTGTCAATGTTCCGGTTTTATCAAACACCACATATTTGGCATGTGAAACCGCCTCGATCGTATCGCCTCCCTTTATCAAAATGCCGTTTTTTGCAGCCCTGCCCAGGCCCACCATTACTGCGGTAGGGGTAGCCAGGCCCATAGCGCATGGGCACGAGATCACAAGTACAGCAATCGCATTCATTAATGAAATACGCATGCCTTCATGGCCGGCATAAAAAGTCAGGATAAAAGTAATAATTGAGATAAGGATAACCGCCGGCACAAATATGGCCGCCACTTTGTCGCCAAGTTTTTGTACGGGTGGCTTGGCGGCCTGCGCTTTCTTCATGAGTTCGATAATTTGCGCCAGAACTGTATTGGATCCAACCTTAGTGGCGATCATCCTGATATTACCGTGCTCAACGATGGTGCCGCCAATCAGTTTATCATATTTTGCCTTTTCAACCGGGATACTTTCGCCCGTAAGCATCGATTCATTTACCGAAGCGTTGCCCGATAACACTTCGCCATCCACCGGTACCTTATCGCCCTCGTTAACTAACAGCGTATCCCCGGGGCGCACATCCCTTGCGCTGATCACTTCAATCCCCCCATTAATCACCAGGTTGGCGTTTACCTGCTGTATTTTTACCAGGTCCTTAACGGCCGAAGTGGTTTGGGATACGGAGCGTTTTTCTAAAACATTACCCAGTAAAACCAGTGTAATGATGGTAGCGCAAGTTTCATAAAACTGGTAGCGCTCGCCCATGTTTTCGAGGGTACCTACC
>NZ_CAIWNH010000587.1 GCF_903913935.1 uncultured Mucilaginibacter sp. | reverse complement strand
TTCATCTTTTGGTTACTTAAAACAGGCAATAGTAAGCCCTGATTTTCACATTGCGGGTGATCTTGATAGCGGTTCAAAATTTCTAATGCTACGGGTAAAAGCGGTATCCTCGTAGATGTATCTGTTTTTTGCCTGCTTGTAAATATCCATCGGTCACCGTCCATGCCTATGCCTATTTCATTTCTCCTTAGTTTTTTTACATCGGCATAAGATAATCCAGTATAGCAACAAAATACAAAAACATCGCGCACCTGTGATAAACGGTCAACAACAAATTTTTTGTTAGTGATAGCATCAAGTTCTTGTTGCGTCAAATAAGTGCGCTCCTTTGCCTTCGCAGTGGATTTAAAATTAATAAAGGGATTTTGCTTTAGCCAGCCATTGGCAATACAATGATTAACGATTTTTTTAAGGTGCTTAATATATTTAGCCGCAGATACACCGGTGATTTTACAATTTACTTTCAGGTAAAACTCAAAATCAGTAATAAAAGCATGATTTAATTGGCTAATCTCTATATCTGTTTTACCATATTTTTCTTGCAGGAAGCCAGTAAGGTGTTTTTCAGATGTGTTATATCCTTTCAATGTATTGGGCTCAAAGCCGTTTCCGATTAATGCTTTGACCTTAGCATTATGCTCTTTAAATAATTCCATCAGGAAACGGCTTTTTTGGTTCTTTCCTGTGAACTGATTCTGCAAGCTTTCAGTTGTTACTTGCTGGTTTGTATCAATTAATACTTGGTGCGCATTACGAAGTTTTGTTTGCAGACTGTCTAAATAGTTGTTAATTGACTTGATTTCTTCTTTGGTTCCAATTGCACGTCCTGCATGGTTGTTCCATTTGGCCGGATCACAATCGCGTCCGACGGATATATCCGCGCGTTTGCCGCTAACTGTGATGCGCATGTAGATGGGCATAGCACCCCCTTTGTAGTTTTTTTGCTTTCTGATGTAGAAAAGCAGATGGAAATTACTCATAATTACAAGCTTAAAAGTTAAACAAAAGTAAGTTTGTAGCCTGCTTTTATCAAGATGTTCACACGCTGAACAGGTTGACAATCAATTAATTATAAGCAATTCGGTGCGTAGTCATTTTCCATTTAGTTATGCACCGAATTACGCTCATTTTTGTTGCGTTTTGATGCATAATATGGTGCTTTGATACAATAAAAAAAGCCTGCAAACTTTTGATTTGCAGGCTTTTAGCATCTTTTGGTATTGTTTTTTGTAGCCCGTAGGGGAATCGAACCCCTGTTTCAAGAATGAAAATCTTACGTCCTAACCCCTAGACGAACGGGCCAATTTTTGAGATGCTGTGCCTTTCAGCCCAATGAGTCCCTTTATTTTGGGATTGCAAAGATAAAGTTTTAAAGAGAAAAATAAAATAAAGTTTGAATTTTTTTAAAAAAGTCGGGGAGTCCGAAAAGTCAGGAAGTCCAAAAGAACTTTTGGGGTGATTTTTTAAGCTTGGTTCTATGCTTTTAATTACCTTTTTCTTTCGGACTTTACCATCTTTCGGGCTTCCCGACTCCTAAATATTTGACATTCCTCAAACAAAATGACGCTCCCTGCATTTTATATATCGTAATATCCGCTTACCTTTATAATACAAAAATACCTTACCAGTTATATGAAAGCAATATGGAACGACCAGGTGATTGCCGAAAGCGATGAAACCATTGTGGTTGAGAATAATCATTATTTCCCGAAAGAAAGCGTTAAAACCGAATACCTGAGGCCCTCACCGGCACATACTACCTGCATATGGAAGGGCAAGGCATCCTACCATACCCTGGAGGTAGATGGGAAAGAAAACCTGGATGCAGCCTGGTTTTACCCCGACCCCAGCCCTGCGGCAGCTCAGATTAAAGGGTACATCGCCTTTTGGAAGGGTGTAAAAGTAACCGGCTGATATGAAACAATACGATGCAATAGTGATCGGATCAGGCCAGGCGGGAGGGCCATTGGCTAAAAAGCTGGCGCTTGCAGGGAAAAAAACCGCCCTGATTGAGAAGCGCTGGATTGGAGGCACTTGCGTAAATGATGGCTGTACCCCTACAAAAACCATGGTCGCTTCCGCAAAAATGGCGTACATGGCTGATAACAGCCTGTCCCTCGGTGTAAAAATAAAAGGCTTTACGGTGGACATGGCGAAGATCAAAAAAAGAAAGGACGCCATAGTCCACCAGTTTAGGGATGGCAGCCAGAAGGGGCTGGAGGCTACCAAAAATCTTGATGTTATCTTCGGCGAAGCTACATTTACAGGTGATAAAACCATTTCGGTAAAGCTGAACAGCGGCAGGCTAAAGGAGTTTAATGCCGACTTGTTTTTTATCAATACCGGCGCCAAGCCCTTAATCCCTGAAATTGAAGGGTTGAATGATATCGACTATTTAACATCCACCACTATCATGGACCTGGATAAAGTGCCCGAACATTTATTGGTGATCGGCGGAAATTATATTGGGCTGGAGTTTGGGCAAATGTTCTGCCGCTTTGGCAGCAAAGTCACTATTGTTGAAAGGTCGGGCCGGATCGTGTCCCGCGAGGATGAAGATGTTTCGGAAGAGCTTACCAAAATATTAGAGGAGGAGGATATCACCATTCATTGCAATGCCATAACTTCAAAGATCAAAAAGAAACAGAGTGATAAAATCACCGCAACAGTATTAATTAACGGGTCGGAAAAAAAGATCAGATGCTCACACGTGCTTATTGCTATAGGACGCTTGCCGCAAACGGCCACTTTAAACCTGCCGGCAACGGGGGTTGAAATGGATGAACGCGGTAACATTAAGGTAAACGATAAATTGGAAACCAATATTAAAGGTATTTATGCTTTGGGCGATGTAAAAGGCGGTCCAGCCTTTACACATATCAGTTACAACGATTATACAATCGTTTACCGCAACCTTATAAAAAACGAGAACCTAAGCATAAAAGACCGCCAGGTGCCTTACTGCATGTTTACCGACCCGCAACTGGGCCGCATCGGCCTCGATGAAACGGAAGCCAAAAAACGTAAGCTCAATTATAAAGTGGCAAAACTGCCCATGGCTTATGTTGCCCGCGCTATCGAAACCGGCGATACCCGCGGTTTTATGAAAGCCCTCGTTGACCCGGATACCAAACAGATCCTCGGTGCCACCATTTTAGGGCCCGAGGGCGGTGAAACCATGACCATTTTACAAATGGCAATGGCAGGCGGCATCACCTATGATGAGATTCGCTACTTTGTATTTGCCCACCCACTTTTCGCCGAATCGTTAAATAATTTATTTATGACATTCGATACTTAGCTGCCTGGAATGAACCTATTAAAAAGCCGGGCCTGTGTGATTCCCCTGTTTAGAGGGGTGGAGGGGTGTGTTGATAAGCGCGACGAAAAACACACACACCTGCCCCTCTCAAGAGGGGAACCCGACGCGCTATTCCGGTTTAACGCGCCTGGGCCTTGTGCGATTCCCGTCTTGAGAGGCCTGCCTGCCGACAGGCAGGAGTGGAGGGGTGTGTTCCTGCGCTTGCAACTACGGATGCCATCCTTTTATTCATTTATCCTGTTTAAAAGATGATAAAGGTTGAACAGCTCTGCAAACACTTCGGTAAGGTTAAGGCCGTGGAAGGGATCTCATTCGAAGTGGAAGAGCATGAAAACCTTATACTTTTAGGCACCAGCGGCTGCGGCAAAACCACTACACTTAAAATGATCAACAGGCTCATCGAGCCAACATCAGGTAAAATCTTTATCGATGGAAAAAACATCCTGGAGCAGCAGCCCGAAGTATTGCGGCGCGGCATTGGCTACGTGTTGCAAAATAATGGGCTTTTTCCGCATTATACCGTTGCCGAAAATATTGCTATTGTGCCGCAACTATTAAAATGGGATAAAAAACGTATCGAAAAACGAATCATTGAATTACTTGAAAAGTTACATCTTTCAACGCGGCTTCTCGGCGCCTACCCTGGTGAGCTAAGCGGTGGCCAGCAACAGCGTGTCGGCCTGGCCCGGGCGCTGATAGCCGACCCTGCGGTATTGCTGATGGATGAACCCTTTGGTGCGCTGGATAATGTTACCCGTTCAAAAATACATGCGGAGTTTAAGGCGTTGGATGAGCTTAAACGAAAAACCATTATTATGGTAACTCATGATGTGCAGGAAGCCTTTGAACTTGGCGACCGCATTTGCATTATGGATAAAGGCAGGATTGTACAAATGGGAACACCGTCAGAATTGTTGTTTAATCCCGCTGATGATTTTGTTTCCGGGTTTTTAAAGGAGCATAAGCTGCAGCTCGAACTTCGGTCGGTACAGATGCATAATATATGGCAATGGCTTGCCATTCAACCGGCTAAAATGGGGCCTGGCATACCAGCTGAAACCAATGTTTGGGCAGGGATGGAACTCTTTAAATTTAATCAGGAAGATTTCATCAACATAACCCATAAAGAAACACATGAGGTTAAATCGGCCAGTTTTGAGCAGCTGATGTCGGCTTTCTATCAATATAAAAAACAACAGGCGCATGAATGAGCAGCAATCTTTATGGGATTTTATGCGCCAGCAGTCGGGCAAGCTGGCTGAACAAACCGTTCAGCATATCGGGCTCACTTTTATCTCATTATTCATTGCTGTCCTCATTGGCTTGCCATTGGGCGTCTTCATCAGCCGCAGAAAGCAATTCTCTGGTCCGGTTTTGGGCGTTGCAGGCATATTGCAAACCATCCCGAGCATCGCCTTACTGGGTTTTATGATCCCTGTTCTGGGCATCGGCGCCAAACCCGCGATTGCAGCGTTGTTGCTGTATGCCCTGTTGCCCATCATCCGCAATACTTTTACCGGGATTACAGGTGTTGACGCTGCTGTTAAAGAAGCTGCGGTAGCTATGGGAATGAGCAAATGGCAGGTATTAAAAAAGGTGGAGCTGCCGCTGGCAATGCCGGTGATCTTCGCCGGGGTCCGCACAGCCACCGTAATAACTGTAGGCGTTGCCACATTGGCTTCCTATATCGCTGCAGGTGGGCTTGGCGAGTTTATTTTTGGAGGAATTTCCTTAAACAATACCAATATGATCCTGGCAGGTGCAATTCCCGCAGCACTTCTGGCCATACTTTTTGATTTTTTGCTGTCGCGATTGCAGCTTTTAAATCTTAAAAAACTAAAAACTGCCACTAAAATGCTGCCACTGCTACTCATCTTGCTGTCCTCATTTTACTGGCTCCCGTCAGCCTATGGCAGCAAACTCAAGGCGGGCTTCACCCCTGAGTTTATGGGCAGGCGCGATGGTAACCTGGGCCTCCAAAGCAAATACGGTCTGCGAATCCGTACCGTGGTGATCAGCGATGCAGTGATGTATAAAGCTGCCTACGAAAAACAGCTCGACGTAATCAGCGGTTATTCAACTGATGGAAGGTTAAGGGCATACAATCTGGTGGTATTAAAAGATGACAAAGGAATATTTCCGCCGTATTACGCCGCACCCATTATCAGAGAAAGCTCACTAAAAAAATTCGCATTATTAGAAAATGTACTAAATTTGTTAGCCGGAAAAATAAATGACAGCACCATGACTGCCCTAAACTATCAAACTGATTACCTTCACCAAAGCCCCGAAAAAGTGGCAAAGGATTTCCTGGTTTCACAAAAATTATTGCGCCCCGCACAAAACGGGAATGAAGGCGTGGTACGGATCGGGTCGAAAATATTTGGCGAACAATACATCCTTGCGAATATTTACAGCATGCTGATAAAAGGATATTCCAATTATGATGTTGCCACAAAAACAGGGCTTGGCGGTACAAAAATATGTTTTGATGCTTTGACGAATGACCAGATCGACCTTTACCCTGAATATACGGGAACCGGCTTGCTTGCAATTTTACAGCCTTCCGTCAAAGTAATCGACTCGGTGAGTGCCAGCAGCAAGGCAACCTATAATTATGTAAAGGATGGTTTTGAGAAAAAATATAACATTAAATGGTTAAAACCAATTGGGTTCAATAACGCGTATGCTTTGATGATGAGACGTGAGCAGGCTAAAAAATTAAATATTAAAACAATTTCTAACCTGAAACGATATTTGGATAACAGGTAACACTAATGGACATCGCCGAAAAAATAATTTCACCTGATCTGGCAACACGCTATATCGTTGTTCGCAAACGCACGGAGCAGATCTGCAGCCCCCTGCAGACGGAGGACTATGTGGTTCAGCCTGTAGTTGACGTAAGTCCGCCTAAATGGCATATCGGGCATACAACCTGGTTTTTTGAGACCTTTATCCTGGAGCCGTATTTTATGGGCTACCAGGAATACAACCCGGATTACAACTATGTATTCAACAGCTACTACGAAACCGTAGGAAACCGGGTGATCCGCACCGACAGGGGTAACCTCAGTCGCCCTACAGTGATTGAAATTTACCGTTACCGTGAGTACGTAGACGAGGCGATGCTGAAGTTTTTGCACGAAAGTATTGGTGACGACATAAAGGAGTTACTGATACTTGGTCTGAACCATGAGGAACAGCACCAGGAACTGTTATACACCGATATCAAATTCATTTTGGGCCATAACCCGCTTTTCCCGGCCTATTCAATGGATTACGTTTCGCCGAAAGTTAATTGGGTGGAAAATGAAAAATTCATCAACATAAAAGAAGGCATTTATGAGATCGGTTTTAAGGGCGACGGCTTTTGTTTTGACAATGAACTGAACCGCCATAAAATTTACCTCCAGCCTTATGCGATCAGCCCAAACCTGGTAACCAATGCCGAATACCTTGAGTTTATGAATGCCGGCGGCTACCACGATTTCAGGCACTGGCATGCCGAAGGCTGGGACTGGGTAAAAATCAATAAAATTGAATCGCCGATGTACTGGCATTTGATTGACGATGAATGGTACCAGTATTCCTATCATGGGCTGGGACCCTTGAACGCGAAAGAACCGGTTTGCCATATCAACTATTTCGAGGCCTATGCTTATGCAGCATCGAAAGGACTGAGGTTGCCGACGGAATTTGAATGGGAAGTTGCCGCCAAACAATTTAGTTGGGGCAAAAGCTGGGAATGGACCGAAAGCAGCTACCTGCCTTATCCCGGTTTTACTAAAGCCCCGGGTGCTATTGGCGAATACAATGGCAAGTTTATGGTAAATCAAAAGGTATTGCGCGGTGCTTCGGAAGTAACACCTCCGGGGCATAGCCGTGTTACCTACAGAAATTTTTTTCAAACAAATTTACGCTGGCAGTTTACAGGCATAAGGCTGGCCAAATAAAAACCGACTATATACTACCAATGAAAAACATTGAAAACATACAGGCTGTCCCGACGGCTATCGGGATAACCCGGCCTGAAAAAATAAAAAGCAGCCAGTTTTACGCGGATGTAATAACGGGTTTAAGCGCGCAGCCCAAATATTTAAATTCCAAATATTTTTATGATGCGGTTGGCGATAAACTTTTCCAGGACCTGATGAGCTGCGGGGAGTATTACCCAACCAATTGCGAACTGGAAATATTCGGCGAAAAAACGGCCGAGATCTGCAGGGCCATCATTGGTAATGGAGATGCTTTTGACCTGATTGAGCTGGGCGCCGGTGATGCCACCAAATCGGCGTACCTCTTAGCTTATCTTTTGGAAAATAACGCCGATTTCACTTATCTGCCGATTGATATTTCTGATAATGTGATTTCTTACCTTAATATTACCTTGCCGGTAACTTTACCGGGAATTAAAATAAAAGGCCTGAACGGGGAGTATTTTGAAATGCTAGAAACAGCGGCCGCTGTTTCAAATAAACGAAAGGTGGTGATGTTTTTAGGATCAAACATCGGCAATATGGAACATGACGATGCCGTAGGATTTTGCAGGAACATGCGGGCGCACTTATCCGAAGGCGATATGCTGCTGATCGGGTTCGATCTTAAAAAAAATCCAAAAACAATATTGGCTGCGTATAACGATAAAGAAGGCATCACCAAAAAGTTTAACCTTAATTTACTGGAACGGATTAACCGGGAGCTGGATGGTAATTTTGATGTAACCAAGTTTGAACACTATCCCACTTATGATCCCGAAAACGGCGCCTGCAAGAGTTACCTGGTAAGCACCTGCGGCCAGGAGGTAAACATAGGCCCAGCAACCGTTCGTTTTTTGAAGGATGAGTATATTTTTATGGAGATCTCGCAGAAGTTTTCTATCGGTCAAACTGATGAAATGGCTATCAGTTCCGGCTTCAAACCTGTTGATCATTTTTTTGACAGCCGGGAATGGTTTACAGATGCGATATGGATAGCGGAGTAAGGATTTAATTTTTAGCTATCGGCATATAATTCAACCGTTGCTGAAAATAGGCGTCCCAGCTGTGTTGCTGTACACGATTGGTTGAATTTTGGGTATCGGTGTCGTAATTTTGGTTGAGTTTTTTATACTTGGCTTCAATACGGTCGAAAATATTATCGGCTACTCTATGGTAATCGGCCCGGAAAACTGTTCGGCCAACCGTTCTTAATAATTCCTGCTGCTCCATATAACTGATGTTGTAGTGCCCCTGTTCGTGCTTTAATATTTCTTCAAGCATTTCCCTGGAGCCGATCGTCGACAGGTTCATCCACGAACGATCACTGTTCATTATCAGTTTTATATAGAAGGTTAAAACATAATAATCCCTTTCAGGCCTGGCACTGTAACTATATACAATAGTACAATTAGTGTAAGCAATCGCTCCATCGCCATTGTTAGCCGGCGTCCCTTTAAAGTCGTTAACAGTTAACCTCTTATAAGGCTGTGCAAACGTCAGGCTGTAAAAAAACATTAATGCGGCTACGAGAATTAGCCGCCTGACCCTTATTTCCATTTATGTAAAAGTAAAAATTTTACTTTTTGACTTTATCAGCATGCAATTGGTTTAATGCCATTAATTCTTTCATGGTATGCTGCATGGCATCGGTTGATCCGTCAAGGAAAATAACGTTGCCTGTGGAGTTTTCTGCAAAATGCTTGATGGATTCTGTCCACATGGTAAACAGGATAACTGAGGTGTCCATATTGGCATCCTGCATTTCCTTAGCAGCTACTGACATACCCTTGGCCACTTCCTCACGAAACAACGCAACACCCTGGCCGCGCAGCTGCGATGCCTGGCGCTCAGCTTCTGCCGATATTTTAATGGCGTTACCTTCTGCTTCGGCAGCTTTGGTTTTGGTGATCAGCAGGGCCTGCCCTTCATTTTCGGCGGCAGCCTTCAGGTTATTGGAGGCAACCACCTGGCTCATTGATTTCATGATCACTTCATCAAAAGTAATATCGTTTAATTGCAGATCCTGTAAGTGATAACCCCAGCCTTCAAGCACTACGTCCAGTTGTTCTTTTACGTGTTCAACAATATCCCTCCGGAGTATCAGCACTTCCGACTGGCGCTTCGTGGCTACAAAAGCCCTGATTGAGCCTTCCACCGTGCGGATAAGTGCCTGCATCAGGTTACGATCGTCAACAAACTTAAATGCTACGTTTTTAATGGTCTCCTCCTGCTGGTCGAGTACTGAATAAAGCAGCATCGCTTTAAAGTAAACGTTGGCCTGATCAAAGGTCACCGCCTGAAACTCCAGTTCAACTGAACGGTTTTGGATTGAGATTTTTGAATAGATGCTCTCAATAAATGGTAATTTAAAATTCAGGCCGGGAGTTAAGATCCGGCGATACTTTCCAAAAATGGTAATTACTACGATAGTGCCCTGTTTTACAGACACAAACGACGAAAACAAAACTACCAGGATAATAAAAACAAAAATTAAAGTGCCTATTTCAGGTGTCATAATCAATAGTTTAATGGGTATAAATATAATGGTAATTATTGGTGTGCTATTTGTTTTGTATAAAAAGCTTTAAATAAAAACAACAATAACCATTATGAACTTAAAACGAACATTCGGAGCGATACTAACTGTGCTCGGTATAATCGGCCTCATCTATGCCGGCATTGAAATTATAAATCACAACGGTAACTATACTACCCTTATTGTTGTAGGCGTAATTGCCGTTATGTTTTTCTTTACAGGTATCAGTCTTGTTCGTACTACTAATGATGATGCTAAATAATCGGCGCTAATGCTGGTACCTTACCGGCGATATTCTTCCATCAAAAGTTATACTAAGCCCAGGCTGCTCAAAATCAGTTTCAGTCAACATTTTTATATGGCCTGCTACCCGGTTAAGGCTGTCGGGAGTTAAACCGTTATTATG
The DNA here is from genome assembly GCF_903913935.1 of uncultured Mucilaginibacter sp. Classification (GTDB taxonomy): domain Bacteria; phylum Bacteroidota; class Bacteroidia; order Sphingobacteriales; family Sphingobacteriaceae; genus Mucilaginibacter. The sequence goes on along the minus strand of NZ_CAIWNH010000587.1, from coordinate 8,887 downwards.
TGACTGTATATTGGATAGTATCCGGCCATTTAAAAACTCTCCCTTTTTATTAAGGTAGACTTTTAATACCGGGGCCATGCCGCAAATACCCGCCACACTAACACACCTGTAGGTACAAAAGTTAGCGAGGCTATAGGCAATCAGCCGGTTTTTGTAAAGTTCCATTGCCCTGCAAACGTGTGGTCCGTTTCCCAATATGATATCAGCGCCCGCATCAATAGCATTATGCGCAAAGGCATGTACATCGCCGCGGTTTTCGGTAATAAACTTTTCGTAAGTACAGGGGATGTGCTCATAAGCGGCACCCTCGCCACCGCCATGAAAAGATACGATCACGATATCACATTGCTGTTTTAACTGTTGGATAATCTCTGTTGATTTTTTCAGGTTGAGGAGCGGTAACGTTTGTCCGTTTGGCGCGAACGCGCAAAACCCATAGGTAATGCCATTTATTTTAAAAATCGCCGAAGGTTTGCTGTTTAGCCCGCCGTATTGGATACCAAGGCTATCGAGTACTTTCATCGTACTTATGCGACCCTTTTGGTCAAAATCATTACTATGGTTATTGGCAAGGCTAAGTACATTAAACCCAGCCTGTTTAATTACCGCACCGTAACTCACCGGCATCCTGAATAAAAAAGCAGGCTGTAGCTGGTGCATTTTAAAATATGCCGGTGCGCCGGTATCCAGTAAAGTGCCTTCAAGGTTACCGAAAGTGATATCGGCGTGGTGTAATTCATCCAAAACGTTTTTAAAGCTGTTTTTAGCACTGGCCGGGGGTAAAGTGCGGCTATCGGGGTACGATGTGCCGAGCATGATATCACCAACGGCAGCGATACAAACAGAATCGGGTACTGTCTTTGGCTTGTGTGCAACAATTACAGGTTTAGCTTTAGGCTGATGGCTTTCAGCATGCCTGCTTTCCCGGGCTTGCTCACAGGAAGAAAAATATAAGGCCGCGGTAATTAATAATAGCAGGTATCGTTTACTCATTCCAAAAAAAATCCTCTCATAAATGAAAGGATTTTTTTTGAAATATAAAATATTATTAATTCTTGCCGTTATCGTCTTCCTGTTTTTGAAGCTCCGCTTTAAAAGAATCAAGCATTCGGCCTCCCCTGTAAAAATAACGCTTATAATAAGCATCATCAAGGCTGCTGATTGCCACACCTCTTGATGAAGCATGAGCGAAACGGTTATTACCCAGATAAATGCCTACGTGCGAAATACGGCGGCTGTGTATTTTAAAGAAAACCAGGTCGCCCTCCTGTAAATCGTCCTTCCTTACAGGGCTAACCATGCTGAAAATATCCCTTGAGCTGCGCTGAATGTCCATGTTGAACACCTGGCTGTATAATTCCTTTGTAAACGCTGAACAATCAATACCGTGCCTTGAACTTCCGCCAAAACGGTATGGAGTACCGATCCAATCATATACAAAATGGAAAAGTTTCATATTTGAAGTAGCAGAAAGCGCAACACCCATAATTTGGGATAAATAATCTTTCGCTAAACTTTCCTGATCATCTGAATTTTTATTGTCCGCAGGGCTTGGACTTTCTTTTGTTTGCGCCTGAACGGCTAAAACACTGAAAAATAGTGCAATAACGATAGTAATTTTCTTCATTTAACTTAAATTCTGTTGTTATTAGGCCAACAAATGTTTATTAAATTGGACACCCTGTCTATTGTTGGCTACAAAACTATTTAAAATTTTGATAATTGCAATAAAAAGGTCATTTTTTTCCACAATTGTAACAAAGTGTTAATAATTTGGGGGTTTATGTAGATCACAACCCCGTCTTCAATTTCGATTTTCCTAATTTCATGGTCAAGTTTGCCGGTATTTAACAAACTTAAACTCTTTAAAAGAACGGTTTATTGCCTATTACGCAACAAATAAAAAAATAAGCATAAAACTCGATAACAAATTCATCGCAGTTTCGATATTTTCAAGGATATAATTAGATTTGCGCTTTACTCGTAAAATTGATCGTTTAATATATTACATGAGTTCAATCGAAATAAATAAAGACACCTACCTGATGTGGTACGAGTCGATGCTTTTAATGCGCAAGTTTGAGGAGAAAGCAGGCCAATTATACGGACAGCAAAAAATCAGAGGCTTTTGCCATTTATACATTGGGCAGGAAGCAGTTTTGGCGGGCGCCATGTCAGTAATCAAACCGGAAGACAGTATGATCACCGCTTATCGTGACCATGCGCACGCCATTGCCAAGGGCGTTAGCTCCAATGCAATTATGGCCGAACTTTACGGTAAAGCAACCGGCTGCTCCAAAGGCAAAGGCGGCTCGATGCACATGTTCAGTAAAGAACACCACTTTTATGGTGGCCATGGCATTGTAGGCGGACAGATCCCGATGGGGGCCGGCGTGGCATTTGCTGAAAAATATAAAGGCACTGAGTTTGTAAACATCACCTATATGGGCGATGGCGCTGTTAGGCAGGGTGCAATGACCGAAACTTTTAATATGGCCGCTTTATGGAAACTGCCCGTAATTTTTGTTTGTGAAAACAATGGCTACGCTATGGGTACATCCCTTGCCCGCACCACGGCTGACACTGACATTTATAAATTAGGCTTACCGTATGGCATCCCATCCTCACCTGTTGATGGTATGGATCCGGCCGCTGTTCACAAAGCAATGGATGAAGCGGTTCAACGGGCACGCGCAGGCGAAGGACCAACCTTTTTGGAAATGCGCACATACCGGTACAAAGGGCACTCCATGTCAGATCCGCAGAAATACCGTACCAAAGATGAGCTGGAAAGCTACAAGGCAAAGGATCCTATCGAACTGGTAAAACATACTATTATTTCGGAAGGTTATGCTGATGACAAATGGTTTGAAGAGATTGACGCGAAAGTGAAAGCTGAAGTGGAAGAATCCGTTAAGTTTTCGGAAGAATCACCATGGCCTGAGGCATCGGAATTATATACTGATGTGTATGTTGAAAAAGATTACCCTTTTATAAAGAGCTAATCATTACATTTAAACTGGATTTTAAAAATAACTACAGATACATATAGTATATGGCCGAAGTAATTAAGATGCCGAAAATGAGCGATACCATGACTGAAGGGGTATTAGCAAAATGGCATAAAAAAGTTGGTGACAAGGTAAAATCCGGCGATGTAATGGCCGAGATAGAAACCGATAAAGCTACCATGGATTTTGAATCGTACCAGGACGGAACACTGCTTTATATTGGTGTTGAAGAAGGTAAAGCTGTTCCGGTGGATGCATTGATAGCGATCATTGGTAAAGAAGGGGAAGACTATAAAGCTTTACTTGCCGGCGATACAGCATCAGCGGCACCTGCTGCTGAAAGCAAGCCCGCGCCCGCAGCAGAAGCTGCTACTCCTGCTGCTGTTGAAGAAAAGAAACCCTCAGCTCCTGTAGAAGCAAAGCCAAAGATCGACAAAAGCAGCATCCCTGCTGTTGTTATCCGGATGCCTGCCCTTAGCGACACCATGACTGAAGGGGTGATCAACAAATGGAACTTTAAAGTTGGCGATAAAGTAAAATCAGACGATTCACTGGCGGATGTGGAAACCGATAAGGCTACCATGGAAGTAGTAGGGTATGAAGAAGGTACTTTATTATATATCGGCCCCAAAGAAGGTGAAGCAGCGCCGGTACATGGCATTATCGCCATTGTAGGTAAAGAAGGCACTGATATTACCCCATTATTACAAGAAGACGATGCACCTGCCGGTAAATCTGCTGAAGAAGGCGCGCCGGCTGCTGCCGAAGCTGCCGCAACAACCGAAGCTGAAACAGACGGCCCGTCAACAGCTGACGACAGCCGTGTAAAAGCGTCGCCACTGGCACGTAAGATTGCAAAAGAAAAAGGCATCAACCTTAATGATGTAAAAGGAAGCGCCGAAGGCGGCCGCATTATCAAGAAAGATGTTGAAGAATATGTTCCGGCTGCGAAGGCAGTTGCAGCACCTGTAGTTAGCGCTGCTGCAGCAGCACCTGCTGCAGCAGCACCTGCTGCCGCCGCGCCCGCTGCTACAAAACCTGCCCCGGTTAGTGCAAGTTACACCGGCGAAGAGAAATTTACTGAGAAACCGGTTAGCCAGATGCGCAAAGCTATCAGTCGCCGTTTATCTGAAAGCTTGTTTACTGCACCGCATTTTTATGTAACCATGAGCATTGATATGGACCAGGCTATTGCAGCCCGCACCCGTATCAACGAAGTGGCTCCCGTTAAAATATCATTTAACGATTTCGTACTGAAAGCCTGCGCTGTTGCCTTAAAACAACACCCGGCGATCAACTCTTCATTCCTGGGCGATAAGATCCGCTTTAACGAGCATGTACACATTGGTGTAGCGGTTGCTGTTGACGAAGGCCTGCTGGTACCGGTAATTAAATATGCAGATGGCAAATCATTAAGTGCTATATCAGTTGAAGTAAAAGAATTTGCAGGTAAAGCCAAAAGCAAAAAACTGCAGCCAAATGAAATGGAAGGTTCAACTTTCACCATCTCAAACTTAGGCATGTTTGGAGTTGATGAGTTTACCGCTATTATTAACACACCGAACGCCTGTATCTTGGCAGTTAGCGGCATACAGCAAATACCTGTAGTTAAAAATGGCGCGGTAGTACCGGGCAATGTAATGAAAGTTACCCTGAGCTGCGACCACCGCGTGGTTGACGGCGCTACAGGAGCCGCATTCCTGCAGACCTTAAAGTCAATGCTGGAAGAACCGGTAAGGCTTTTGATTTAAGATTTTAGAGTTACGATTGTTTTGATCGTTATAAAGCGATGGGTTTTAGGGCTCATCGCTTTTTTTATTGCCTGGCCTGCCATAAAATAGCTTCGGGAATCGCCCGGGCAATCCAAAAGATACTGGCAACGCAAGATTTTAGATTTATCTTTGCCGACAATAAAAATGCCAATTACCCTAGCTTGAAATGGAAATATCAACACAACTCAGTAACGATTTAACGGAAGTATTGCAAGGAAACCCATGGTATGGCCCATCGGTTTACAAGACCATTGAACAGGTAAGTTTTGAGGCGGCATTTGAAAAACCGCCCGGGTCGGTACATTCGATAGCAGGAATCCTGCTGCATATGATCTCGTGGACAGAGGAGGTGATCGACCGGATGAATGGTTTACCATCGCAGGTGCCTTCCAGCGGCGACTGGCCGGACTCCGGAACGCCCGACGAGCAAAAATGGCAGAATTATGTCAGCGACCTGAAACTGGTTAACGTAAATTTACTGGGTATTATCCAAAACTTCCCCGAAGAACAATGGACCAACCAGGTTATTGGCACAGTTGAAAACGATCCGGGCACGACATTTGACGCTTTGGTAAAAGGTTTGATACAACATCACATTTATCACTCGGGGCAAATTTCATTACTATTACGGATTATTGATTAGGATTACACCGTATGGAGAATGATTGCACCGATTATCGATATGATAAAATCAGTGAAACCGAGCGTAGCGAACTCATGAACACCAATTAAAAATAAACACCTGGTGAATAATCATTAAAAGCAATCGGTGTAATCAACAACACAAAATCGGTGAAATCATAAAAAATGGAATCACAAAAAACAACAAATAAAAAGACTCTGGTTTTAGGTGCAACGCCTAACGAAGCCCGGTATGCCAATCTTGCCGCCAACCGGCTGGTACGGAGCGGGCATAGCATTGTAAATGTTGGCATCAGAAGGGGAGAAGTTGCCGGCGTACCTATTGAGCGTCCCGAAACCATTTACGCAGATATTGACACCATCACTTTATATGTGGGGCCACAACACCAGGAAGCATTATACGATTATATCTTAAAAACTCATCCTAAAAGGATCATTTTTAATCCCGGGACAGAAAATTCGGCGCTTCGGAAACTGGCTAATGAGCAGGGTATCGAAACGGAATACGCCTGTACACTGGTTTTGCTTTCGATAGGCCAGTATTAGGGAAATACCATAAAATTTACTGAGACGAAAAGTATTTCGTCTCTACGCGTTTAATTTTTCACAAATTTCTTTTATAGTAATACTTATCGGCTTAAAATCAATGCCGATAGCTTTTTTGATTTTAGAATTGTCGTAATCGCGGGTAATTGTCGCTGCCTGTGCCGATACTTTATCAATTGCCGGCGCCCTGCCGGTAAGCATTGCTGCTAATGCGGCCCCGCGCCAGGCAACGCCCATCATAAAGGCGCTGGCATGCATTGCCGGCGGTTTAATACCAAAATCCCGTGCAATTTCACTGGTAAGTTGTTTGTAGTTCCGGTTTTCGGCGCTGACAATATATCGTTCACCACTAATTTTAGTATTCATCAGCGCGATCATGCTTTTGGCAACATCTTCCACGTCAACAAACCCGCAGCTACCTGATGTGTAAAATTTAAGTCCTTTTCTTACGGTTTCAAAAAGTTGCCCGCTGCCTTTAATACCGGCATTAGCGCCAATAATGATTGACGGGTTCACGATCACTGCGTGCAAACCTTCGGCAATACCGCGCCAAACCTCCATCTCGCTTTCCAGTTTGGATATCGCATACCCATCGTCTTCCCTGTCAAGGTCAAGGTTATGGTTTTCTGTCACCAGATCCCCTGGTTTCGACAGCCCAATCGCAGCAACTGAGCTTACATGCACCAGCCGCACCTTTTGCTGCATGCATAAGTTAACCAAATTAGCGGTTCCGGCGATGTTGGTTTTTATCATCGGCTTTTTATCGGCACGCTTAAGCGATACCCATGCGGCACAATGATAAACCTGTTTTACATCTTTTAACGCTTCTTCAAGGGAAAAAATATCCAGCAGATCAGCATCCATCCATTCAATCATGGCTTCAAAAGGGAGCAAAATTGCTGGAATTGTAGATGATACCCGTTTGGTACACCGGAAACGATTACCTTGTTTTGCCAGCTGCAAAGCCAGTTCTGAACCTAAAAAACCAGTCGCCCCGGTAACTAATATCATTAATTTGAAAATTTGAAAATCCGACAATTTGAAAATGCCTTCTGCAAAGATGCTAAATCAAACTTTCAAATCAACTAATCTAATAATTTGAATATGTTTGTCTTTTATATTGCGATACAGATTTGTCATCATCAAATCTTCAAATTAAATAATTTTCAAATTAAAAATGTCTTTATCTGATTTTTTTACACCCATTGATGCTGAAAAGATCATTCCCAAAAAGGGATATGATACCAGCCAGTTGGGTAGTAAGATCGAATATTTTTCGGTTGATTTTCCTGACCTGGAACAAAAAAAAGATATTGCCCTCATCGGGGTACTGGAAGACCGTAACGCGATCAATAATGCGGGCTGTGCATTAGGGCCTGATTATGTACGCGAAAAGTTTTACCAGTTGAACGAGGGTAATTACAATACCAAAATCGTCGACCTTGGAAATATCAGGCAGGGCGCTGCGGTAACCGATACCTATTTCGCCTTGAAAACGGTGGTGAATGAACTGGTAAAAAAAGATATAATCCCGGTAATTATAGGAGGCGGACAGGACCTTACCTATGCACAATACCTGGCCTACGAAACACTTGAACAGAAAGTTGACCTGGTGATCATAGATCCGCGCTTTGACCTGGATGACGACGATAAGGCTATTGACACCATCGAAACCACGTCCACATCGTATCTTAATAAAATATTTTTACACGACCCCAACTACCTGTTCAATTTCAGTAACCTGGGCTATCAAACTTATTATACCAGCCAGGACAGCTTGCGGGTGATGGATAAATTATACTTTGATACCCACCGGCTTGGCGAAATAGCTGGAAATGTTGCGGTTGCAGAGCCAATTATCCGGAATGCAAGTATGGTTAGTTTTGACATGGGAGTCATCAGATCATCTGATGCACCTGGAAATACCAACGCAAACCCCAATGGATTTTGGGGGAACGAGGCATGCCAGCTGGCGCGCTATGCCGGTATTAATGATAAGCTGAGTTCGATAGGTTTTTATGAATTTAACCCGGCTTACGATAATAACGGACAAACCGCAATGCTACTGGCCCAGATGATCTGGTATTTTATGGATGGCGTATACAGCCGAAAAAAGGATTTTCCGCTCCATCCAAAATCACAATACTTAATTTATAAAACCAGTTTAATGCATGATGAACATGAATTGGTATTTGTAAAAAGCAAAAAAACCGATCGGTGGTGGATGCAGGTGCCGTACCCCAGCCGGGGCTCAAAAAATGAGCGCTTTCATTTGGTGCCCTGCAGATATGACGATTACAAGACCGCCGTATCGGGCGAAATGCCCGACCTTTGGTGGCGTACCTTTCAAAAATTAAACTAAAAATCTTATTTAAGCGTTAACACAGCTTAGTTAATATCAAAAAATGAAGAAACTGTTTTTATATATCGTCCTGCTTTTACCTGTAGCCCTATTTGCCCAAGATCCGCAAGCTTTTGTAATAAAAGGGAAAATAGGCACCCTGAATGCACCTGCGAAAGTTTACTTAGCCTACCAGGTTGGTGCCACCAAGGTGATCGACTCTGCTTTGATCGCCAATGGCAGCTTTACTTTTAGCGGAAATGTATTGAACCCAACCAATGCTTCCATGCTGCTCGACCACAAAGGAACAGGCATCACCAAAACAGACAGTACTTCGGATATTTTGAATTTTTATATTGAGAAAGGCGAAATAGGTATTACCGGCCCGGACTCGGCCTATAAAGCTGTTGTTACCGGTTCAAAAATAAATGATGACAGTAAACGGCTCATCGGCCAATTGAAACCGATAAATGACAGGGCCAACGCATTAAATGCCGAGAAAAGGCGCGCTTCAGAAGCACAATTAAATTCAGCTGATTTCCAAAACAAGATGGATAGGGGATTCAAAGAACTGC
>NZ_CAIWNH010000586.1 GCF_903913935.1 uncultured Mucilaginibacter sp. | reverse complement strand
ACAAACAATTTGAAGAAGGTCAGCAAAAAATAATTGAAGAAGGCACTATCGAATTTCGCTCAAATAGCCCTCAGTTTTTTAAAAACATAAAAACCGCTCATAAAAGGCTCAAAAAGCAGTTGCAAAAGGTTGACGATAGCATGATAGCAGATTACTACAAGCTACAACTCAGCAATATCGCCACCAACCTTGCGGTATCAGGCTTTACAGAGGACATGCACACCAACCGCAAGTTGATCAAAATTTTAGTTTACAACCATAAGCTGGCCGAAAAAGCCCTTAATGGTTCCGTGCCTTTTAATACCGCTTACCTGGATAAATTACAGGAGGCTATTGGGAAATGGCACGATAACCTGGTGGCCGAGGAACTGTTTTCGACACCTGAGCTAAATGACAAACCAATAGTGGCGAAAATAAAAAAAGTAAATTCGAGTGTAAAACGAAGCATAACCAACCTGGCTGATGACTTTTTGAAGAAAGCAACTACTATTGAACACCCTTTGAACGCCTGATGACATGGGAGTTGAAATAGAACGAAAATTTTTAGTTGACCATGAAAAATGGGGGGAAATCAACAAACCTCAGGGCATCCACTACCGGCAGGGCTATATTGTTGATGAGGCCAGTAAAACAATAAGGGTGAGAGCAGCTGGTAAAAAGGGCTTTATCACGATAAAAAGTTCTACTACCGGAATTACCCGTAAGGAATTTGAATATGAAATCCCCGTTGAAGAGGCGCTTCAATTAATTGATGGATTTGCCGGGTCTGAGGTCGAAAAAACCAGATACCGTATCACTTTTGAAGGAAAATTATGGGAAGTGGATGAATTTTGGGGCGATAACCATGGTTTGATCATGGCTGAAATAGAATTGCAGCAGGAAGATGAGGCCTTTGAACAACCAGATTGGATTACCCGGGAAGTGAGCGACGATAAACGTTATTACAATTCATACCTCGCTAAAAACCCTTTTAAAGATTGGGGCAAATAACCAGCTTCTACACACAATCCGGCAACGCTAACAGATCATCCGGTACAGTCTCGTCTACCACAGTTTTCACATATTTGTTACCTTCAGGGCAGGTAGCAGGTATCAGGTAAATTTTTTCGCCATTTTTATTAATGATATAGGCCTCCCCTTTTTCTTCTTTTAGCCAGTCGTGTATAGCAGTCCTGTCCGTAATGCCTTTAACATTGATCCTTTCGTTTATCCACTCCAGGTAATCAATTGCTACATATGGATTTTTATATCTACCCTGATCCCGTTTGATGCATATTATTCGTACCGCCATTTTATAAAAGTTTAATTAACCAGGTGCCGCTAAATTAAGGCGAAGCTGTAAATCAAACCATAGTATAAACACGCTATTTTTTACGTAAAACTACGCATTTGAGGACGCTTAAATTTTTAATAACATACTGCCACTGAAAAACCCTTTGAAGCGTATCCGACGATATCGGCAAGGGTTAAATTTTGAATGACCTATCCCAACCTTGTAAATGACAAGTGTTACAACTGCTTCAAAAACGGCGTATGCTCCAGCATCAGCCTGAAATTATCGGGGTTCACAATATCATTATGCTGTTTCAGGCTGTGAATGTAGATCAGCGGGTATTTATCATACATACCAGGCTTTAAGTCTTTTTCTTCCACCATAAAATAGCTGATCTTAGCAGTATCCAGCAGTTTGTTCATCCGTTCACTCTCTTCTTTGGGGCCGTAGCCCACATCGGTATATAAATGAATAAAACGGTTTCCTTTATCGGCCTTTATCCACTCCATAAAAATTTCAGTTTTGCCGTATAACGAGTCAAACAGCATCGCCTCATCAATAGGCACACCACCGTTTTTAATGATCATCGCCATTACTTCGTACGCGCCACTATGCCCGCCGAGCAAGATATGGTCTGAAACGCAATTTTCCGATACCAGGTATTTATCTTTTAATCCCTGCAGCACATCGCTTACCAGCGCTTTAAAATCTCCCGGCTTTTCAAGTTTGCCGCCATAGCTATCGGGAGAATCACGGGCCGTTTCGGCCAGCACCAGAACGGCGTTTCTTTTACTCTCAATAAACTGTTTGGTTAATTCATATTCTACCGCGGCATGGTCAACATTGTTGCGCCAGCCGTGGAACCAAAAAATCAGGTCGACTTTCTTTTTAGCATCCAGGTTTTTAGGGGCGATGATCAGTACGGTACTATCATTGTAATGCTCCTTCGCAGAATACAAAACACTATCGTAAAAATGCCCCTTACTGCGTCCCGTATCGGGGAATGAGGTATGCGTAGAATAAATATGGAAAATTACAACGCCATTTGTTTGCTGGGCCTGAAGCACCTGGCAGTTTGCCATGAAAAGGAAAATAATAACCGCCGAAAATAGTAAAGATTTTATCATGGTTGGTTCCTGGTGAGGTGATCAAATATACAACATGGCAGGTGTTTTTGATTTACCGGGATGTAAATTTAGATGGCAATACAATTCACAAATTAACGTGCGCTGTTTAAAATACTAACAACCTCGCCGCTTACCGTTTCATACGCTATGTATGTTTTCCCATCTTTACCTTTGGTCACTTTTGGCGCTGACCGGCTTCGGATTTTAATCTGATTAACCGGAATATCTGTTTGAATGACGCATTTCCCTCCTTTTTCGCTTTTTATTTTGATGAATGAAGTAATGCCGTTTACCTTCTTCGCACTTACCAGGAAGGCGCCCTCGGTCCGGAGGTTTTCAAAAGAAACATTATTCCAGGCTGATGGTAAAGCTGGCATTATGGCTATGAAACCGGCATAACTTTGGATCAGCATTTCCTGTAACCCTGCCGCAAACGCAAAATTACCTTCGAGCGTAAACGGGCGATATTGAAATTTTGAATAACCTGATTTTGTTTGATCGCCATTTAAATGAAAACTATTTACGGAGCAAAACGCCTTTGCGAAGATCTGCAAGGCTTTTGCCGCGCCTTCGCCGTCTTTTGCTCTTGCTTTCATATTTGCCAGCCATGCATATGAATAACCGCACCAGTAATCCGGGCCAATACTATCCAATAAATGGATGCTATTTTTTATGATGCGCTGTGATTTTGGTCCATCTTCCCACTTTATCAACCCAAGGGGGTGTATAGCCATCATATGCGAGAAATGCCGGTGCGATTGATTATAAGCCAATGTCGGCGAAAACATCAATTCGTCATTTGGCGTCAACGCAAAATCATCAAATTCACCTGATATCTTTTTCCAATGTGCAGCATCATTCTTTAAACCAAGCTCACCAGCCAATTCTGAAGCCATTTTAAATGTGGATTTCATTAATGCAAGGTCATAATTTGTATCCTGAAAAAACCAGGCGCTTAAATCATTGTCATTTATTTCGGGGCTCGAGCTGATTGGTAATTTACGAAAGCCGTTTTTATCTTTAATAGCTATATTTTCAAGAAAAACAGCTACATCCTTTATCCAGGGATAGGCCCTGTTTTTAAGGAATTTCCTATCCATGCTATAGCGCCATTGCAGGTAATAATGCTGCGCTAGCCATGAAGACACCGTTGGCGACAATGAATATTGAATCCATCCCCCCATTTCCGTCCCATCCAGCGTGGTTACGCCCGGTACGGCTAAACCTTCTTTTCCGAAATACATTTTCGTGTAGCGCTTATAATTGGCTTTATTTGCATCCAGGTGGTCGAGGTAAGCCAACCCATCCTCCAGGTGATTGGCGCTGTAACAGGGCCAGTAACTGAGCTGCGTATTCAGGTCGTGGTGGTAATCCCCTTTCCAGGGCGGTATGCGGCCATTATCGGCTGTCCAGACGGCCTGCAGCGAAATTGGCGGCGCCCCTTTTCTTGAAGCAGAGCCAAATTTATACTGCTGCATATACCATTGCTTTTCCAGTAAAGTATCAGGTATGTGAATGGCAGATCTATCCCAAAAATTACGCCACCACAAAATATGAGAAGCATATGCATTGAAATATTGCAAATGCAAAGCCCGCTGCGTTATGGCAGATGCCAAGGGGGCGATTTTTTTATCCGGGTATTGCGACGAGATGCTCCATACCCCTTCTATAGTACTTTTGTCGATCTGCTGCCAGCGCACATTAATTTCGTACTTAAAACCACCCCAGCCTGGTTGCTCATAAGTAATGCTGTTCCCCTGCTGTTTAGTTATACCCTGGGCGTACCCAAGTCTTGAAAGGTCATCGCCCCCAACCGGGTCACCGGAGATCTTTACCGCACCCTGAAATTTGGGCATTATTAATTGCGGTTTAAAACCCGCCTTTACGTTTTCGAACCGAAACCAACCAACAGGCGCCGTTGCATGTACGAACGTTTTTAAAACAGTACCGTTAGCCCATTTCACTTCGCAAATCGCCTGGTTAATAAATAAATGGACAGATTTTACTTTACCCCAATCTTGAGTCGCAAACTCAAGTGCGCCGCCGGGGATGCGTGACGGGGCAGGTTCTTTGTCATAAGGCGCATCAAGATATTGCTGTACGGGGGCATAATCTTTTTTCATCACTTGCCCAATCACCCATTGGTAGTTAAACTCCTTACGGTGCAGCCCGTTCATGGGGCGCAAATCCCATAGATCAGCCCTGTCTAATGAAAAGCGAAGTTTATCGTCTTTTTGCCAAACCAAAGCGCCCAGCATTCCATTGCCTAATGGTATAGCCTCGTCCCAGCGTTTTGCCAGGGTATCAAATTGAAGATCGTGTACAGACGACTGGCTATAGCCCGCGTTAAACCATAAAAATAATGCGAAACCAAGGATTGCTTTTTTCATTTTTCATGCGGGAGTATTTACCTCCACGATACGAAGCTATCGAATAATTTTATACAACACATGCTTCTTTAAAAAATGCCCGTCTTCAATCAGTGGGTGTTCAAAATACCCTTCCTTTATCATGCCTATCCTCTTCATCACCTCTTCCGATCGGATATTTTGTACGGAAGTAAAAGAGTATATTTCATCAACCTCTAAATTATCAAAACCAAACTTGAGGCAGGCTTTTGCAGCTTCCGAGGCAAAGCCATAGCCCCAGCTTTCGCGGCTTAAACGCCAGCCAATTTCAATACAGGGGGTAAATTCCGCTTCAAAACCCGGATGTGCAAGGCCTGTGAAACCAATAAATTGCCGGGTATCTTTCCGTTCCACCGCAAAAAAGCCATAACCATGTTTTTCGATATGGCTGCTGATCCGGCCAATCTGTTCTATAGTTTCATCTGCGGTTTTGACAGATGGAAAGAATTCCATCACGGCTGTGTGATTGTTTAAGGCGATAAATGGCGGCACATCAGTCACTATCCATTCCCTCAAAATAAGCCGCGGCGTCTCCATAAAAACTTTGGGTTTCATATTTTAAAATGCACTAATGTTAATAGCAAAGTAATAATGGGCGGATCAAGTTTTCTACAAAAAAATCAAAAAAAGATTCTTGCAAAGCCCCTTTAACCAAATTTTAATTTACCTAAACCAATT
>NZ_CAIWNH010000585.1 GCF_903913935.1 uncultured Mucilaginibacter sp. | reverse complement strand
CACTCTAGAGCGTTAAATTTTCAGCAACTTTATAATTGAGGTTAAGCGTTGGGCTTATTAAACTGATGGTAATATTATCATTAGTGGTAAACCCCGAAACCACGTTATTTACGCAGGAGAAACTAAACTTAAATGTTCCCGATATGGTGGCCGAACCTCCGTTAGCTGCGCCGGTATAGCTCATGGTTGTGTCAATTAATAAACTGCAATCAGGGTTGGTTAAGCTTTGTTGCACTTTCCCTTTGGTGTGTACTGCAAAAGAAGATGGCGAACTTAAACCGCCGGAAATATCCACACCTAAACCGCCGAATAACGACTGATCGATATTTAAAGCCACCTGGCTGGCAACATCCTGCGGCGCCAATTGCGGATCTGAGGTTGTTTTTGCAGCTTTTTTACATCCTGAATAAATAATTGCCGTCCCGGCAAGTACCAGTACTATAGCGCGTAGTTTTAATTTCATGATAAGATTGTTAAATTTTTACACAAATATATTAAAGATAAATTTAATAAAACAGGCAAATTATCCATAAAAAAGCTCCCCTCAAGTTATCAAGGGGAGCTTCTGTTGCTATTTAAGGTTTAAATAGTTGCCGATATTTTTCCGGTCAGCAGGTTTACATAGTAAATGCTGTCATAATAATCAACTTTAGCCATGTGGTTGCCTAAGAAAGTTAGGGTACCATATAAGGCATAGGCAGTTGTACCGCTAAGGCCTGTTGCCACAAAAACAGCTGTTCCGCTGGTAATGTCCGGCGGGGTTTGGTCTAAATGAACCTGCAGGCCTGATAAAGTAAATGAATTATAGGTAAGGCTTTTGCCACCCTTGGTACCGCGGTCAAGCACTATAGTGGCCTGTATCAATCCGTCAACGGTAACCAATGAATTGTTGGGGTTTAAACCGGTAACTTTATAGTTTTGGCTTAAACCATCAATAAAGCTGTAACCCGGAGCGGTACCCACAGTGGTTAAAGTATCCTGTGCGGTGTAACCAATGGCGCTGCCGTTATTACATACATAATAAAATGAAAGCCCACCAGTAGTGCTGGATTTAATGGTATCGCCTATATTGGTATTGTATGAAATACCATTGTTGATATAAAAACCACATGCATAATTGGTGCTGTTTACTTTTACCGTTGATGTTGAATTAGGCACCGAAGGCGTACTGATACCGTTGTATACGTTAATGCCGCCAAACTGCCCCGTTAACGAATGGTACAGGTTTAAGGCGATTTGGGCGCCCGCCGTTTGTTTGGTGGTAGCTGTAGTAGTGGCTGGTTTTGCGCTTTCGCTCTTTTTGCAGGCATTAAATAATATAGCTACGCCAGATAACAATATTATTGCGCTAAGTAATTTAGTTTTCATAAAGTGAGTGGTTTTAAGAGTAATAATTTATCGACATCTAAGTTAATGGATAAAATGCCTTTTTTCATCAAAAAATCAAAGAAAAAGACTAAACAGCACCAAAATTAACCCTAGGGAAATTAATACTTTCCTTATATTAAATACGGGAAAATTCTTCCCCTGATTATGGGCTTGCTTTTTCTAAATGATTGTCCGTTATTTATTTATATTTTTATTTCATGAGTTCTATTTACAACTTACGCCAAATTTCGGGGATGCTTGCTTGCTCCGGCCAGCCCTCAGCGGGACAGTTCCCCCTGATTGCCGCAGAAGGCTACCAGGTCATCATTAATTTGGGATTGGCAGATGGCAAATATGCGCTAAAAGAGGAAGGCGCCTTAGTTAAACAGCTTGGGATGACCTATCACCATATCCCGGTTCAGTTTGATGATCCGCAAACCGGCGACCTTATTGCTTTTTTCAAACTGATGAATCAACACACAAGCGACAAAACGCTGGTACATTGTGCAGCCAATTACCGGGCATCGGCATTTACCGGCCTTTATCTTTTTTCAACCGGCAGGCTTAACGAAGATGAAATGATTACCTTTATTGAAGAAGTATGGCAACCTGATGCCGTTTGGCAGCAATTTATTGAAGAGAGTGTCGATTCCTTAAAAGAGCAGAGGTTTTAACATTACAACCTTCCAAATTTCAACCCTTGCAACTTATTCCAACCTCTACAACCTCTCCAACTTATTCCAACCAAATCACTACCAAACTAATAGGGATTTTCTTAATTTCGCAACCTCACACGCCGGAATTATAAAATGGATTACCAATTTAAAGATATAGAGAAAAAATGGCAGCAGTTTTGGGCCGATCACCAAACGTTTAAAGCTGAAGACAAAACCGCCAAACCCAAGTATTATGTGCTTGATATGTTCCCCTATCCTTCAGGAGCAGGTTTACATGTTGGCCATCCGCTGGGCTATATCGCTTCTGATATTTTTGCACGCTATAAAAGGCTGAAAGGCTTTAATGTTTTGCACCCGATGGGGTACGACAGCTTTGGGCTGCCCGCCGAACAATATGCTATACAAACCGGCCAGCACCCGGCTATTACTACCGAAACCAATATTGCCACCTATCGTCGCCAGTTGGACCAGATCGGCTTTTCGTTCGACTGGAGCCGCGAGGTGCGTACCAGTTCGCCCGACTATTATAAATGGACGCAATGGATCTTTATGCAGCTTTTCAACTCCTGGTATAATAAGGATGCGGATAAAGCCGAAGCCATTACCAAACTGGTTGAACATTTTGAGCAAAACGGCTCGGCCGGTATTAATGCCGTGTGCGACGATGAAATTTCAAGGTTTACGTCGAACGAATGGAATGCTAAAAGTCCTAACGAGCAACAATCCGAACTGTTAAAATACCGCCTTACCTACCTGCGCGAAAGCACCGTAAACTGGTGCCCGGCATTGGGAACTGTTTTGGCCAACGACGAAGTAAAAGACGGTTTTAGCGAACGTGGCGGCTTCCCGGTTGAACAAAAAAAGATGATGCAGTGGAGCATGCGCATCACAGCTTATGCCGACAGGCTTTTAAAAGGCCTGGATACCATTGACTGGCCCGAGCCTTTAAAAGAAATGCAAAGGAACTGGATAGGGAAAAGCGTGGGGGCCAGTGTAAGATTTACGATAGAAGCCTCACCTAAATCCTCTCCAAAGGAGAGGACTTTAAAAAATGGTGAAGCTAACTCCCTCTCCTTTGGAGAGGGCCGGGGTGAGGCCATTGAAGTATTTACTACCCGGGCCGATACCATTTTTGGTACTACTTTCCTTGTACTTGCACCGGAGCATGAATTGGTAGCACCATTAACCACACCCGAACAAAAAGGCGCTATTGATGCTTATATTGCCCAGGCAAAAAAGAAGTCGGAATTGGAGCGCATGGCGGATGCGAAAACCGTTTCGGGCGCATTTACAGGCAGCTTTGCCATTAACCCGGTTAGCGGCGAAAAGGTACAGATCTGGATTGCTGATTATGTTTTGGCGGGTTATGGTACCGGTGCCGTAATGGCCGTACCATCGGGCGACCAGCGCGATTATTTGTTTGCCAAACATTATCATTTGCCGATCATCCCGATCATCGACATCCAAAATATCGAAACCGAGGCCGACCCAACCAAGGAAGGGCATTATATCAATTCGGGTTTCATTAACGGCTTAACTTACAAAGAAGCTACGGCGGCAGTAGTTGCCAAACTGGAAGAAATTGGCGCGGGTAAAGCAAAGGTAAATTTCAGGATGCGGGATGCCATTTTTGGCCGCCAGCGTTACTGGGGCGAGCCGGTTCCGGTTTATTTTAAGGATGGGCTGCCCTATTTGATTGATGAAAAAGACCTGCCGCTGGTATTGCCGGAGGTGGATAAATACTTACCGACTGAAAGCGGCGAACCGCCATTAGCAAGGGCAACTGGCTGGAATTACAATGGATTGCCCTACGAGCATAGCACCATGCCCGGCTGGGCCGGATCAAGCTGGTATTGGTACCGGTACATGGATGCCCATAATGACACGGCATTTGCTTCGGAAGAAGCTATTGAATACTGGAAAGATGTCGACCTGTACATCGGCGGGAGCGAACATGCCACCGGGCATTTGCTTTATAGTCGTTTCTGGAATAAGTTTTTAAAGGATATAGGTAAAGTAGTTGAGGAAGAACCTTTCAAAAAACTAATCAACCAGGGGATGATACAGGGGCGAAGTAATTTTGTATACCGCCTGGTTGATGAACTGGGGCGCGGTACAAATACTTTTATCTCACACGGCCTTATAAAGGGATACCATACTGTACCACTGCATGTTGACGTAAATATTGTCGACAATGAGATATTGAACCTTGAAAAATTCAAAAAATTCAGGCCTGATTTTGCTGATGCTGAGTTTATACTTGAGAATGGCAAATATGTTTGCGGCGTAGAGGTTGAAAAGATGTCGAAATCCAAGTTCAATGTAGTAAACCCGGATGACCTTATCGAACGCTATGGCGCCGATACCCTGCGTATGTACGAAATGTTTTTGGGCCCGCTGGAGCAAAGCAAACCGTGGAACACCAACGGCATTGAAGGCGTATTTAAATTCCTGCGGAAATTCTGGCGCATGTTTCATAATGACGCCTGGGATTTCAGGGTGTCGGGCGATGAGCCGACCAAAGCCGAATTAAAATCGCTGCATAAAATTATCCGTAAAGTGGAGGAAGATGTAGAACGCTTCTCCTTCAACACTTCAGTTTCCAGCTTTATGATCGCGGTAAACGAATTGACTGATCTTAAATGCAATAAAAGGGCGATCTTACAGGAACTGGTCATCGTGCTGTCGCCTTACGCGCCGCATATCTGCGAGGAATTATGGACTTTACTGGGCAACGAAGCCGGTACATTATCTTACACGCCATACCCGAAATTTAACCCGGCCTACATGGTGGAAGATGAATACGCCTACCCTATTTCCATTAACGGCAAAACCAAAATGAACCTCAATATTTCCTTAAGCCTCGACCCATCGGCCATCGAAGCTTTTGTATTGGCGAATGCTGATGTGCAGAAATATTTAGATCATAAAGCCCCAAAAAAGATGATCGTGGTTAAGGGTAGGATTGTAAATATCGTTTTGTAAAAAGGAATTCATCCGTTCAACCCCAAATAACAAATCAGGCGTTTGTGTTTATCAAACTCCGTGTCCTTTGCGATGCTCTCTGTGGCCTCTGTGTTAAAAAAATTAACCACGGAGACCACAAAGGAGGCACTAAGGCCGCAAAGTCTGTTAATCTTTGTCTTTTTGACCTAATATCCCCGCCGTAACGAATTAATTACAATTACCATTTGATGACAAAATTAGCTGGTATGCTTGTAACATTTCAGCTATTTTCGCCTCCAATTAAAAAAATCACACGAAATGAAACGTTTTTATATATTTTTTGCATTCCTGTTTTCTGTAATAACGGCGAACGCCCAGTTCGGCGTTGGCGGCGGTGGCTCCAGCATCGTTGGGAAAATATCGGGTACCCTGATTGATTCCATCTCCAAAAAACCGCTTGATTATGCATCGGTAGGTTTATTCCGGGTTGGCGGCAAAAGCCCATTATCGGGTTCAATAACTGACGCTAAAGGTAATTTCAGAATTGACGGTGTACACCCGGGTAATTATAACCTGGTGATCACTTTTATAGGTTACCCAACAAAAACAGTAGGTCCGTTTACCACAACTGATTCAAAACCAGATAAAAACACCGGAGTGATCAATGTTTCGCCGGGCGCGAAAACGCTAAAAGAAGTGACCGTTACCGGGCAGGCAAATTTGATCGAAAATCATATAGATAAAATCGTATATAATGCCGAAAAAGACCTTACCTCTACCGGTGGTAACGCCAGTGATGTTTTGCAAAAAGTTCCGATGGTGTCAGTCGACCTCAATGGTAACGTAGCTGTTCGCGGCGACCAGAATGTTAAAGTATTGATCAACGGAAAACCGTCTGGCGCTACCGCTGCAAGTTTATCAGATGTATTGAAAACTATTCCGGCCGCACAAATCAAAACAATTGAAGTGATCACTAGCCCTTCAGCTAAATATGATGCAGAAGGTTCAGCTGGCATTATCAATATCATCACCAAACAAACCAATATATCGGGTATCAGCGGTTCGGTTAGCGGTGGCTTTGGCACACGTCAAAACAACGGTAACTTCAACCTCAACTATAACAAAAACAGGTTTAGTTTATCTGTGAATACAGGCGGTAACCTTACCTGGCCGCAAACGTCCATCAGTGATTTTAACCAGCATTTTCAATATGGAAATACCAATGTGGCTCAAAGTTCAGACGGCACAAGCCTTGTTAAGCGCTATGGCACCATAAGCTCTGTAACTGCCAGCTACCAGTTTAATGCTTTTAACGATATCACATCAACGTTCCGCTACAACAAAGGCGGTTTCAATACAAATTCAAATAATACATCAACCAGGACCGATTACAATCATCCGGATTCAAGCTATTCCTATCTTAGCAATACATTGGGCCATAATTCATTTGGCGGGTTTGACTGGACTATGGATTACACGCATAAGTTTAAAAAAGAAGGCAATAACATCGTGTTTTCAGGTGAATGGAGCCACAGTGAGATCATTACTGATTTTACCGACTATTTTACGCCCCAAAAGCTAACCAATGTCAAAAACAACATCGATGGAATAAATAATGAGTATACTTTCCAGGCAGATTATACACTCCCGGTTAATAAAGTATTAAAGGTTGAAGCCGGCGCGAAAGAGGTTATCAGGCGCTTAAGCAGTAATTCTCAGGCCTTTGATCCATCGGGGAATGATTTTGTTTATGATCCGCTTACGTCCAGCGTTTACGACTACAACCAGAACGTGACAGCAGGCTATACCGTGCTCACATTCACTCTGCCTAAAGGATATTCAATTTTAGCAGGTGGTAGGGTTGAGAACACTAGTATTCACGGCGATCCGCAAAGTGCCGGCGAAACGTTTCTGACACCATTCAATAGCGATTACCAGATTTACATACCCAGCTTAACCCTTCAAAAACAAATTTCTTCAACACAAACGATTAAATTAAGCTATAGCAAACGTATAACCAGGCCAAGCCTTCAATTTTTGAACCCTTATGTAAGCCAGACCAATAAATTGGCACAAACGGTGGGTAACGTTGCTTTATCGCCAGAAGTATCTCAAACAATTGATTTAAATTACAATACCTTCATCAAATCTTCATTGCTTAATTTTTCAATTTATTACAGGCATATTGACGGAGTAATTGAAAACATTGCAAACCATATTGTAGTAGATAGTTTAATCGGCACACTTACAAAATACCAAAATGCTGATGTGAACAACTCATTCGGTTTTAACTTTTTCACGTCCATAAATCCTATTAAAATATTAACGCTGCGTACCAATATCAACGTTTATACTTATAGCCCCACGCCCTATGCACAGTACGCTTACTATTTTACCAATACCGCAACAAAGGTTCAGTACAATATATTTTTAAGTGCGTCTGTTACCTTACCAAAAGACCTGGTAGCCGAATTGTTTGCACTGGAAAATTCGCCAAGGTACACTCTTCAGGGTCAAAGCCCTTCGTTCAGCCTGCTTGGTTTGGGTGTAAAAAAACAATTCCTGAATAAAAAGGCTTCGATTGGTATCAATACCCTTGAACCATTTAATAAATATAAAAACTTTAATTCCACTACTACAAGTCCAGGGATTACCCAAACCAGTCATTTTGCGTTTCCATTCCGATCAGTGGGTGTAACGTTTAGCTACAGCTTCGGTAAGTTAAAATTTGCTACCCCTTCCCAAAAGAAAGGTGATGTTGACGAAGAGAAACAAGGCGACCAGGGAATCGGCGGTGCCGGTGGCGGTCGGTAATGTGCATATATGCAAATGTGCAGATGTGCGAATGATGGATTGATGTCCAAACATTCGCACATCTTCATTTGAGCTATCCCGCATCCATTGTCCTAAAAATCCCCACATCTGAAATCAACACATCTGCACATCTGCACATCTACTCATCTGTAAATCTACTCAGCCTCCACATCGATCCCTATTTGTTTCAGCAATAAGGATGCGTTAAAGGTTTTGCACTCCCCGTGTTTCATTTTATAATCAAACAACATTTCGCCGTTGACTACCTGGATATCAAAATAAAAATTGCGGATATAGACCGGGTATTTTTTCTCCAGTTCGGCGATCTGCAGATCGTGGGTGGCCACCATGCCCACGGCCTTTTTACTGATCAACCGCTCTATCACCGCTTTTGAACCCAGGTATTTATCAACAGAATTCGTTCCCCGCAGCATTTCGTCTATCAAAAAGAAAATCTTTTGGTCGCTTTCAACCGCTTTCAGCAGCATTTGCAGCCTGTCGAGTTCGGCTTTAAAGGTAGAGGTACTTTCATTTAAAGAGTCCTTGATGCGCATATAGGATAGAATGGTCATTACCGACACTTTCATGTAATAAGCGCATACCGGCGCACCGCAAAGCGCCAAAACCGTATTGATACCTGCGGTACGCAAAAAAGTACTTTTGCCGGCCATATTGGAGCCGGTGATGATATCGATATTAAATGCACTATCCAGTTCATAATCGTTTTCAATCCTTTTTGCCCTGCTGATGAGCGGGTGGGCCAATCCTTTTGCGGCTAGGGTATAAGCGGGACCACCAGCAATTTCCGGGAAACACCAGTCCGGGTAATTGATGTGTAAACTTGCCAGGCTTACCAGCGCTTCATATTCGGCAATAGCGTCGAATGCAGCTTCAAAATTTTGGTTATTACTTTTCTTCCATTCTTCAATAGCTATTACCTGGCGCAGGTCCCATAAAAAAATCATGTTCAAAACAAAACCGACCAATAAATTCAGCCGGTAATTTAGCTTATTAATTAAAGCGGAAACGTGTTTTATATTTCCTGATAAACCACCTCCTCGTTCATTTTTCAATTTAGCATACAGCTGATTAAGGTAAACTGATTTCCATTCCTCCTCCTCAATGCTTTTAAAGGCAGAAAAAAAATGATCTAATGTTTTACCAATTCTGCCTGCTATCAAATCAGTTTTCTTCACAATTTCACCTCTTGCTGAAACAATTCGGTAGTTAGCCATTGCTAAAATTGGTAGAAAATAGCCGGCAGGGAGATAAAAAAAACTTATGATAAATAATACGGGAAACATCCAGGGTGCTATGATTAAATAAGATTTAATCCACTTTGAATCCTCGAATTGAAGGGGCAATTTTAAATATGCCAGCATATTTTTTATTTGTTCCTTTTGTTGTTTCAAACAAAATAAGAGATGTGCCTGAAAATCGAGTTTCCAATCATTTTTACCTGCTATTTCAGCAATAGCTTCCTGTCGCAACCTAATCGTTTCTTTATCTGCCGGCCCGTATAACCACTTGGCAAGCTTCACCATTCCCGGCGGGGTGGCTGCACGATTAATCATTTGATAAAGAGAATTATTCCCAAAAATGTCGAGATCCGATAGGTAAAAGTGTTTGTCGTTTATAAAAGCCGAACCATTATCATAAACATTAGAAAAAGTTTGCATGCTTCCGTATTCATTTTCATTTACTTTTTTAATGTCCAGCCAATAGTTTTTCAAAACTTCAAAATGTCCTTGTTTTTTTACGAGCCAGCTAAAGCAAATTACAACTACTATTAATGCCAAAACAATGATAAATATGGTATCCGTATATATAGCAAGGCAAACACTTAATATAAAAAAAGCAAATACACCTAACCTGTATAATGAATAAGTTTCGGCAAGTTTTGCATATTTTGCAGTCTCGTCGCCGGCAAATGATGCCCGCTGTTTATAATCGTTAATTATTTCCTGATCCATCTGTTATATTAAAAAAGTAATGCCGAAAGACCATTCCACTTCGGAAAGCGCTGGTTTTCATGTCCGCCAAACTTACCAATTCACCATTACACATTTCAATCTATTTTAACATCTTTACAGCAATATTCCAGCATTTCAACTTTACAACGTTCCATGAAGATCACTTTTATAACCGTTGGTAAAACCGTTGACAGCTACCTGAAAACGGGTATCGATATTTACGTCAGCAGGTTAAAACATTATACCAAACTGCAACTTATTGAAATTGATGAACTAAAAAACACCAAAACGCTAACCCGCGAACAGCAAAAAACCAAAGAAGCAGAATTGATACTTAAAAAAATATCACCCCTGGACCATGTGATCCTGCTTGATGAAAACGGCGCTGCGCTCACCTCGACCCAATTCGCCGCCTATATCAATAAAAAAGCGGTCAGTTCAACATCCAACCTAATATTTATTGTCGGTGGCCCATACGGCTTTGATGCGACTGTTTACCAGCGGGCTAATGACAAGATCTCCCTTTCGGCCATGACCTTTTCCCATCAAATGGTGCGCCTGTTTTTTGTCGAACAATTATACAGGGCATATACGATCATTAAAGGGGAGCCATATCACCATGAGTAAATTGTGAATGGTGAGTTGTAATTAGCGAACGACAGGCAAATAACCCACGTACCAACGGTACCCGCAAAACATGACGCCTCGTTAGAGGCTACCGCTTTGTAGCCCTTTACAAAAAAGAAATATTGCCTCGTTAGAGGCTACCCTTCGCGAATTGGCTCGCGGGAAACCCATCAAAGCATACGACCGAAACATTAATTACGCTGTGAAATATGCGTTACTGTTGCTGATATGGTACCATATCTTTTTTTGACAACATTTTAATTTACGCTTTTTTACTATTTTTGCCAAATGTCAGACGGTCACGATCATTCGCACCACCACCATCACCACGATCATACCCCTAAGCTCGATCATCTGAATTCGGCTTTTATCATCGGTATCATTTTAAATTCGGCATTTGTCGTCATCGAAGTCGTAGCAGGTTTCTTAACACATTCGCTTTCCCTGTTAACTGATGCAGGGCATAACCTGAGCGACGTTGCTGGCCTTGCCCTTGCATTGCTTGCCTTTAAACTTACCAAAGTAAATTCAAACAATAATTATACCTACGGATTTAAACGATCAACCATTATGGTATCGTTTTTTAACGCATTGATCCTGTTTGTTGCTGTTGGATTTATCGGCTATGAGGCAATCACCCGTTTTATCGAACAGGAACCTGTTGATGGCGGCACAATGGCCTGGGTATCACTCATCGGCATTGGCATTAACGCCTTTACTGCCTGGCTTTTTGTGAAAGATAAAGATAAGGACCTGAACGTGAAAGGCGCTTACATGCACATGGCTATTGATGCTATCGTTTCATTCGGCGTGGTGATATCCGGTATCATTATCTATTTTACCCACGTCTATTGGATAGACAGTGCGGTGAGCTTAATTATTGCTATTGTCATATTAAGAGGAACCTGGAGTTTATTAAAGGACAGCCTAAGGCTTGAAATGGATGGCGTACCTACTAAAATAGACCTCGAAAATATTAAAAATGAATTATTAAAAGGCAAAGGGGTGGTTGATGTACACCATATGCACGTTTGGGCCCTTAGCACTACTGAAAATGCCCTGACCGCCCACATTGTGATCGCGCCGGAGTATATTTCAACTTTCGATGCCATCAAACGCGATTTGAGGCATCGTTTAGAACACCTTGATATAAACCATTGCACCCTCGAACCGGAATTTTCAGAAGCGGAATGCAAGCAGCCTGATTGCTGATTCAGAAATTCAATATAAATAAAAACGCCCCGGAACAACCAGGGCGTTTTTACTTTATATTGAATTTTTTATTACGCTTTTTTAGCAGCCGGCTTCTTTGCCTTTGCAGGAGCTTTTTCAACCCCAGCCTCTTTAGCCGGTTTTGCAGGCGCTTTCTTAGCCGCAGATTTTGTCGATTCTGCCACAGCAACAGGTTCTTCTACGGCCACCGGCTCTTCAGCCACGGCAGTAGTTGGATCAGCTTCTGTAAATAATGGCAGGTCTTTTATGATGGAATACCAGTTAAGTACCTTTTTCATATCCGAGGCGTAAACCTTTTCCTCATCATGGTCGGGCGCTACTTCCCTGAAAAAATCCCTAAGCTTTTTACCGTCAGCCTTGGCATCTGGTACATTTGCAGCGTTTTTCATTCTTTCGAAAACATCCACCAGCTTAATATCTTCATCTTCCCCAAAAAGGGTAATTTCGTTCAGCGCCGCAATTTTTGCGGTTGATATATTGGCCACCATTTTGGTCTTCAATGCATCAAGGCTTTCCAAAATATAGCCGGTTTTATTTTGCGCCAGCGCTTTCCATAGTCCAGGTTTACCTGATACTGCTACTATTCCCAGTAAATTCATTTGTATGTTGTTGTAAGGGTTGTAATATGTTGTAAAGGTTGTAAGGGTTGTCGCACCATGCTATTGATTTTTAACATTTGCAACCTTTACAACCACTACAACTTTTACAACTAGTCTTCAATTACCTCTATCCCTAAAATCTTATCGCCTTTTGCAATGGCATCTACTATATCTACGTTCTCGATCACTTTACCAAAAACGGTATGGTTCCTGTCAAGGTGTGCGGTATTGGTGCGGTTATGGCAGATAAAAAACTGCGAGCTGCCGGTATTACGGCCTGCATGCGCCATCGATAATACACCACGATCATGGTATTGGTTATCGCCGGTTAATTCGCAATCAATTTTGTAACCTGCGCCACCTGCGCCGGTACCGGTTGGATCGCCGCCCTGTACCATAAAATTAGGGATCACGCGGTGAAAGATCACATTGTCATAGAAACCTGATTTAGCTAATTTTTTAAAATTGGCTACAGTGTTTGGGGCATCCTTGTCGAAAAACTCAACGGTCATGTCGCCCTTTTCGGTTTTAATAATGGCTTTGCTCATTTTTAATATTTAATGGATGGCAAAGGTAGTAAAAAACAAGAAAGGTAAAAGAGGGGAAAAGAGGTAAAAGCGGAAAGGTTAAAGGCGAAAACTGAATGCGGTAAAATTGTTACTTATATTTTTCGAAGTAGGCTGATATGGTATCGTAAATCTCATTGTCTTTACCGGCAACAAACCGGGTACCTATCGTTATGTCGACCCCATGTTCCAGCGCAAATCTGATAAATATTCCATTTCTAGCCTCACCAAAATCCATATACAATATGTCTTTCCAATAAACAATTTTGTTGCCAATAAAATATTGCAATTTCTCTTTGTCCAATTCAAGGGCAGTTTCCCCCCGCTGCATCGGGAGAAAATATTTGCGTATTAAATAAGTGAGTATTCCGCAAATTGCCAGAAAGAAAAAACCAAAAAGCAGCCAGGCCTGGCGATCAGTAGTATCAGTCGCTATCATAAACACGGGGAAAGCCATCATTGCTAAAGAGAGCGAAAAGGCAAACCAGATTTGATATTTACTGTAGGGGTACTTTTTAACTTCCATTTCTTTCTTTTACGTTTTTATCTTTTCAAAAACTTGCACCCAATTCAACAAACGTTACTGTAAATAATTTAATCTTCACATTGTATTCAACTTTGGCCTTTCTATTAAAGTTAAAACCTTGGTTTGCTGTTAAGGGTTCAAATGGGGTACTCATCAATTCTTTCACAAAACCTTTGAACCAGTCATCACCAGCATGTTCACCCAGTGTAAAAACAAAGTAGGCCATTTTATCTAAATTCTTGTTTAGCAGCTCCTTTCCGGGGCTAAATGCAAATGTCCACTTTGCTATTCTAAGCATATCTTGCGTACCAATTAACTGCAACTCATTGCCGTTTTTGTCTTGCCCAATGAAATTTGGCTCGCCATTCACATCGCCTTCTTGCTTAAAAATCATCGTACTATCATAAGCAGCAATCTTATCAATCAACACCGAACGATCCATTTCTAACCCAGCTTTCACCACTGGCGGAAGAGAAACGTTATTTTGAGCCTTAACTGCGTCAATGCAACACAAGAAAAATACGCCTAACAAAAAATGCTTAGTTTTCAATGGTGGAAAAGGTTTCATAATTTGATTTTCGTCTAAATTATAAACTTTAATATTTATCAGTAGTAATTTCGAAGAAAATCAATTTTAAAATATCCGTTGCTTGCGCCATCAAAATAATACCCTATCCAATTATTCGTTATATTTGAACCTGGCAATAAGCGAAAACATGGAATATAAAAAACACCCTTCACCTTTTACCTTTCAGCTTTCGCCTTTCACCAAATACCTTTTAGCTTTCGCATTTCTGCTTTTGCCTTTGATCAACAGGGCCGCATCGATCCTCATCCCCATGGATGAGGACCAAAAGGACCATCTGAAATCATACGGTATTGCTTTTTGGGTGTTGAAGAACGGTGAAGAAATTGACTGGCTGCTCAATTACCGCGGCGGCAGCTTCCTGACCAAATATGAGCAGAGAATTGAGGATGAATGCAAGATCCGCGGTGTAAGTTACGAGGTGATCACCGATGGTAAAGTAAACCAGATCATTACCGAAGTAAGCGACCCTTCCGTTAATATGGACGTAGTAAAGCTGGAAAAAGCGCCCAAAATTGCCGTTTATTCGCCCAAAAATAAGTTGCCCTGGGATGATGCTGTTACCCTGGTTTTAAAATATGCCGAAATACCATATGATGTTTTGTACGATGAAGAAGTGATCCGCGGCGACCTGCCCAAATACGACTGGCTGCACCTGCATCACGAAGATTTTACCGGGCAATACAGTAAGTTTTACGGCGCCTTCCGCTTTGCCGACTGGTATAACGAGGACCAGAAGATCCAGGAGGCCATGGCGCATAAACTGGGCTTTAAAAAGGTATCGCAAATGAAACTGTCCGTTGCGCAGAATATCCGGACGTTTTGTGCCGGAGGTGGTTTCCTCTTCGCGATGTGCTCAGGCACCGATACCTTTGATATCGCCCTGGCCTCAGCCAATACGGATATATGCGGGCCGATGTTTGACGGCGATTCTGCCGACCCTGACGCTCAATCCAAACTGGATTTTACCCAAACTTTCGCCTTTCAGAATTTTACGCTGGATATGAACCCCATGTCGCACCAGTTCAGCAATATCGATGTTACAGCCACCCGGCAGACAGACCGTACGAAGGATTTTTTTACCCTGTTTGATTTCTCGGCAAAATGGGATGTAGTGCCCAGCATGCTCACCCAAAACCATGATAAAGTGATCAAAGGTTTTATGGGTTTAACTACCGCCTTTAATGAAAAAATGCTGAAGCCCGGCGTTACCATTATGGGCGAAATGAAAAGCAACAACGAGGCCCGCTACATCCACGGCGAATATGGCAAGGGCCAATGGACATTTTATGGCGGCCACGACCCGGAAGATTACCAGCACATTGTAGGAGACCCGCCTACCGATTTGAAATTACACCCCAACTCAGCAGGTTACCGATTGATCCTGAATAATGTATTATTCCCCGCCGCAAGGAAGAAGAAGCAGAAGACCTAAAGAACAGCCCCCCGGGCCCCCTAAAGGGGGAGTTTAAAGGGCGTTTAATCATCCTGCAAATCAAAAGCTCCCCCTTTAGGAGGTTGGGGGGGCTTGGCCGCTAATTATAAAACGCCCATGACACCCCGAACTTTAACAAATGGTCCTGTTGCGGGTATTTGTAAACGGTATAATAACCTTTACTTAACAGGCCCTGGTTAGCATAATCATACATGATAAAAAAGTTGGTATGCTGCAAAGTAGCTTTCAAAAACAGGGTAGCCACCGGGAATGATGAAAAAGTAACATTGGGGCCGTTATAAAACTGGCCCAGACCCGGCGCGTACGATGGCGCTACATATTGAGTATTGTACCGCACGTCAATGCCGATACTTGTGTTCAAAACATCAAAATACATTCCTTTGCAATACAAGCTGCTGTAATTATAAAACTCAGGCGTGCGCAAGGTTGCCTGGTAATCTGTTTTTTGATAAACGGCATAGGTATCAAAATGCCAGTGCCTGTATGACAAGCTTTTACCCAGGCTTACCTTCAATAAATTGATATCGGAGCCCAGTTGAACAGGGTGCGCATCGATACCATTTGGCTGCGCTGCAAAGTATAAATAATCGCCAATCAAAAAATACTCCGCCTTCAAATCAAACCGCAGGGCATCATTTATATAATTGAATGATATACTATTGGTTTTTTGATTATTGAATTTGTTGTGAAAAATAAAGTGATCGGATACCCAGTCTGTATAAACCAGCGGCGGCGCACTGCTTTGCGTATACCCTTCAAAAACAATTTTACCCACTTTACCACCTCCGGCAAGGGTTAGTTTGGCATCATACAAAAAATTTCCAAAATCCCGCCCGGCCGCTATTTGCTGCACATTGCCCTCAAGCAATAACCTATCGCTGAAACGATAACTTATTTTACCACTTAAAGTGATATCCTGGAAAGAATTGCTCTGCTGTATTACGGGAAGATTTACTTTGCTGCCATATTGATTTAACGTGGTATCCCGGACATACTGGTTATAGGAATAAATATCCTGGGTTAAGCCGAGGTCCAGTTTAGCCTCGTTTTTTACAGGCTTATCACCTTTGCTCCTTAAATAAAAACTATAGGAGAAACTATTTTGTAAATGGTGCACCGTAGTCGAGTCACGGGCATAATTTGAATCGAAATAATAATCAGGGAACACGTTATACGTGTCCGCGTCATTTTGCCTGAAGTTGTAGTTTTTGCTTTCCACAAAAAAGGTATAGGATACCCGCTGCGTAGGTAAAATACTGGAACTGGCACCCTTCTTTTTAAGGCTGTCGATCCTGCCGATATAATAAAATTGTTTTAAGTAAAAACTGGTTCCCGTCCACTGTTCGTAGGTATTTGGCAAACGGGAGATCTCGTCGGTTGCCGCTAATGGGTTTTTCTCGACAAATATTGTATCATTTGATAAGATTGACCCCGTTATCGGCGACTTTAAGTTATTATAAATCAGGTTAGTGAGTAAATTATACCTCTTATTTTTTGATTCGTACCAACTAAAGAAAGCGGCGTTTACGTTGCTTACGTTTTGACCCAATAATGCGCTGCCATAATAACCCTGCGAACCTGTAAAGTTTAAATTAAAACCTACGTTAAGCTGTGGGTTAACATTTTGGGTATGGGTAACCTTTAAAATCTGTTCTTTATGACCGCCTGTTACAAAATCAAGTATGGTTAAGGGCACCCTTGCACGGTAATAATTAATGTCCTCAGGGTTTATTAAGTAAGGATCAAGTTCATGCAGGCCTGCGTCAAATCCAATGGTTTTTGAGGGTGAAAACAAAAGGCTTCGTTGGGGCTCTCCGGTGTAGCCCAGGCTTATCCGTGGGTCGCGGGGCTGCAGCAGTGGGCTGTAATTCTCAAAATTCACAACACTCGTATCCAGCCTGAATAGCTGCGTGCTATCCCTTAACAGCTTTTCAGTGGTTACCCTGATAAATTTCGAGTTAAAAACTACCGAATCCTTCCTTCTATCCATTTTTTTCCGCAACGAATCCAGTTGCTGGTCGGCAGTTTCAGGTTTGGAGGTAGTGGTATCATTAAAATTTGGTTTACGCTGCTGCCCGGGATAAGTTGGATTATTCGGATTTGTCGGCGATTGGGCAAAAGCAATTTGCCCCGATATGCAGATCAGTAACAGGATAATATATTTAAACTTCTCAGGCATCTTTACCAGCTATCAATTCTTTTAATATCATTGTCATTTTTGGTTCGGCAGCCCTGGCCACTTCCAATATCTCATCAAGCGAAACAGGTTTTAAAATTTCATTAAAACCTTCATCAGTAAGCACCGATATGGCAAATACGGGCAAAACCATATGGTTGGCCACTATTACTTCAGGTACAGTGCTCATTCCCACGGCATCACCTCCTATCGTACGTAAGAATTTATATTCGGCTTTTGTTTCAAGGTTCGGACCAGTTACAGCAACATAAACTCCTTTATGGCATGTAATATTGTTCACTTTAGCAATATCCAGCGCCCTTCCTATTAAATTGCGTTTATACGGTTCGCTCATATCCGGGAAACGGGGGCCCAATTCTTCTTCATTCCTGCCCAGCAAAGGGTTGTCGCCCTGCAGGTTTATATGGTCTTCAATCACCATCAGGCCACCTTTCTTAAAGTCAGGATTCAGCGACCCGCTGGCATTGGATACATACAAGGTTTTTATCCCCAACATTTTCATTACCCTTACCGGGAAAGTGATCTGCTTCATGGTATAGCCTTCGTAATAATGCAACCGGCCCTGCATGGCAACAACTTTTACCCCGGCAAGTTTGCCAAAAATCAATTTACCCGAATGAAACTCTAAAGTGGAAATCGGAAAATCAGGAATATTAGCATACATCAGTTGTTTTTCAACTTCAATTTCGCTTACAAGGCCGCCAAGCCCTGTACCTAAAATTATACCCACTTCGGGCTCAAAATCGCCGATGCGACTTTTAATGTATGCTGTTGTATGTTGTATGCTCTCTAACATAGTTGATTATTAGCTGGTCAAATTGCTGCCCGCTTTCGTCCAAAAATTCAACCTTAATTGGAACCACAAAAACCGGTAAGCTTTTGTCGCCACGCAAAGGTGACCTAAACCACGAATCTTCTAAACGTTGTGCGTCCTTTTCTGTTGTGACGACAAGTTTTTTTTCTGTTTTACACGCAACAAACTCAGCGGCAAGTTTAGTGATATTTTTCAAGGTAAACGGGTGATGGTCGGGATATTTATGATGAATAATATGAGTGGTAAACCCACTTAAATATTCCAAAAGTGGTTTGGCATTGGCAATACCGGTAAGTAAAAATACGGTAGTATCTTTATCAATCTCCATACCGGCAGGTTTACCATCTAAACGCTGCATTGGCTGGTAAGCAATTGCCGAAAAAAACAGCTGCTGGTAGGGCAGCGGCGCTATTTTTTGATAAGCATTTTCCTTTTGACTGATAGTAAGCGTTGCAGGGCATTTGGTTACAATAATTACCTGCGCCCTCCAGCGCCCGCTGTATGGTTCGCGCAGGTTACCTGCGGGTAGTAATAAATGCGGTTCATCCAGCCTGTTATAATCAAACACCAAAATGCTCAACCCCGGTGCAACGGCACGGTGCTGGTAGGCATCATCCAGAATAATCAGATCATGATCAGGAAGTAATTGGTTAATGCCTTTAACCCGCTTTTCACAAACGGCCACCGTAATATCGGGGAACTTATGTTTGAATTGAGCGGGCTCGTCGCCCAGGTCAGTAGCAGAAGCAGTGGCAGTAGCAGTAAGGTAACCCTGGGTTTTGCGCCCGTATCCACGACTTAACGTAGCCAGTGTGTAATCACCTTTAAGCAAACGGATGAGATATTCCGTCATCGGGCTTTTGCCCGCGCCGCCAACATCAAGGTTGCCGATAGAAATTACAGGTTTATCAAACTGATAGCTTTTAAAAAAGCCGGCATCATAAAACCAGTTGCGGATAATAACCACCAAACCGTACAACAGCGAAAAAGGTAATAAAAGCCAGCGCAGGTATTTCATAATTCGCTGCAAAGATAGGAATTGAATTTTGTCTGAATCAGAATTTGCTGAATTAGAGAATTTGCAGCATGTTTTTGCGGCACATCTCTTTGATCAGTTATAGCGTTTTTAATATCAACCCAATAACTGCGGCAGCACCAATGATATAAGGCTCCTGCATTTTTTTAAAGTATAACAAAGCTAAAACTGCAGCCAAAGCAATTATTCCGGTTGGAACGTCCACAATTGAACGCATTGCTATTACTATAACAGAACCTACCAACGCGCCGATTACCGAAGCAGTAATACCATCAACAAATGCTTTAATACTTGAATTTTTGGCAATCTTTTTAAACGATGGTGCCAATGCGACTGTAAAAAGATAGCAAGGCAAAAAGGTGGCCAAAGCTGCAATACATGCCCCGGGGAAACCGGCAACCAGGTAGCCTATAAAACCAACGGTTATTACTACCGGCCCGGGCGTGATCATGGCAACGGCAACGGCATCAACAAACTGGTGCTCATTCAGCCAGCCAAAATCTTTAACCACGCCACCATGCAAAAAAGGAACAATAGCCAGCCCGCTGCCAAATACAAAGGTGCCAGCCTTTACAAAAAACCAGGCGATGTTCCACAGCGTTTTATCATCATACCGCCAGAAACCTATGCCGGCTAAAAGGCCAGCCGGCGCAACAACCGGTTTTTTCATCCAGGCCGGGGGCGCTTTCATCACCATGTAAAACAAACCGCAACCAACAAAAAGCAAAATCTGCTCCTGCTCGGTTATTACGGTGATCAGAATAGCTGCAATATAAAACAACCATAAAAGCCATTTTGCCTTTATAGCCGTCCATTCAAATTTGCTGATCGATTTTATGGTGAGTTTATAGGCACTCATCCCGATAATGCCGATCACCGCCGCCCCTACCCCATAAAATACAGCTTGCATCCAGGCAAGGCCGCCGTAAAGCTGGTAAGCCATCCCCAGTAAAACCACCATAAAAAATGAGGGCAGCACAAATGCCAGCCCGGCAAGTGTGGCCCCTAAAAACCTGTAATGAACAAAACCAATGTAAATTCCCAGTTGGGCGGCCAGAGGGCCGGGAGCCAGTTGCGCCAGGGCCAGGCCTTCTTTGTATTCTTCTTCAGTAAGCCAACCTTTATTTTCAACCAGGTCGCGGTGCATATAGCCAACCAAAGCCACAGGCCCGCCGAAGCCCCAGGTGCCTAGCTTTAAAAAGTATTTAACAAGACTGGCTAGCGAATATTCAGGCTTTGCTTGAATTAGTTTTTCCATGTATGTTTTTCCTCCTGTACAAATTTTGCCCAGCTATAAAGTGCGTCATAAACTTTCATACCAAATGCCAGCATTTCATGATCATCCGGAAAATTATAGGATAACCCAGCCGAAATGGCCCAAAGCCCGGCCGCCTGCGGTGCGAGGTCAAAGCGACAAGTATCTGCTCCGCGGATGATTTTTGCCAGTTGTAATAGCGCCGGTTCAGTCAGATAGTGTTTTTTGATGATATAATCAAATGTACAGCGATCATCCTCATGGGTATACTCCACACCGGTAATGTCATAAGGTACAGCATTTAATGCTGCGGCTTTTTCAATAACCTTTTCTTTTGGCACGTAAATAAATTCCGCCTCAGGGTCAACAAAATTTTTGATCAGCCAGGGGCAGGCAATCCGGTCAATTTTAGGATGTTCGCGGGTTATCCATTTCATGATGCAAATTTTAAAGTAAGGCAATTACATCTTCATTCCACCGCCGCTTTTCTTCCCTAACTCATCAAGCGCAGCACGGAAACCCTGTGCCAGTGTAGCCGCGGGTCCACGCCCGTAATAGTGTAGGAATATGATATGCGGGCGTCATTAAGCATGTGGCTATGAACTGCCACTACCTCCAGGTTATGCAGGCGCAAAGTTTTGATGACGCTGTTTACTTCATCAGGCAACATCGCTATGTCACCTGCTATTTGAGCATCATCTTGTTTTCCTGCAAAAGAAGCCCATGTATTCAATCCAATATTGGTCGTCATCTCAACACCCATCATCATCACTTTTAAGTCGCTGCGGCCAATGGTGTATTTATAGGTCGGGCCATTTACCGTTCCGGTGTATTTAACAATTGCGTCGAGTGCGGGAATATCAAAATTTTCCTTACCCGTAATGGCCGGTGGTGCGGCAGAAGCGGGCTGATTTGCCGGGAATATTTTGCTGTCGCGGATGGTATCAGCATACCGTTTCGCGAGATCGGCAATGCTGCCCATCCCTTGAATGTGCATATAAAAGATTCGAGGCTCCTCGTAAAAAAAATGGTTGTGGATAGCACTAATTTCCAGTCCGTTTGCTTGTGCAGCAGAGATTAGCGGGTTTACTTCTTCCTGTAACAAAACAGTATCGCCCATAATCATCGCCGATTTTCCATCCACGGACTTTTTAAAGGATACCCAGCCGCCAAAACCAAATGAGATCGGTACGGGAGCTCCTTTTATCGTGATCTTCAAGTCGTTGCGCGGCAAAGGCGTTGTATGTACCGACTCCGCATCTTTATAACTCCCTTTTTTGCCTAGGGCACTTTCAATGGCGGCAATTTCCTCAGGGGTTAGCGCGGGTGTTTTGCCCTGTGGCATCGGCATCGCCTGCATTTTATTGACAGGAAGCAGCAATGACGTACCTAACAAAGCGGTGGCCTGCAATGCCTGCCTCCGCGTAAATTGTTGTGTTTTCATGTGGATAGTTTATAATAGGTTCTATACAATATTAGCCACAATAGAACGAGGTAAATTGTACGGAATTAACTATTTGTATCCTTTTTACTTTTAAGACTATTTTTTTTATAAAGCGAAGGATTTTGCCCGGTTTGCTTTTTAAAGATCCGGTTAAAATGGCTCTGGTCTGAAAACCCGGTGAGGTAGGCAATTTCCGTAAGGGAATAATCGGTTGTTTCAATTAAATTGATGGCCTTTTCAATCCGCATCTTCCGGATATATTCGCCAAAGGACAAATTTTCAAAATATTTGGAAAACTCCCGCGACAGGTAAGCCGGATTGATCTCCAGTTCGGTGGACGCCTGCTGCAAACTCATCGTCATGTTGGTGTCCATCTGGTCCTGTATCATTTCTTTAAGCTCTTTGGCCCATTCCGGAGCTTTTTTCTCTTTTCCCTGCTTCAGGTATTTTTTATACACCTCCAGCAAAAGCTGTTCAACCGGCGCCTGGGTATGTTTTTGCTGGTAAAGATCTTTTGCCCAGGTGTATAAACCATCGTATATTTTGATGCCCAACGCCAGCAGTTCGTGGTCATCTTTTATATTTTGCGACAGGCCCATAAAAATAGCCGACAGGCCCGATGATTGCGGCGCAAAATCATGCCGGTCAGTATCAGCACCGCGGACGATTGCCGCAATGCGGTTGAGCGCGGCATCCTTCAGATTATGTTTTTTCAGGAAATAGTCAAACGTGCACTGGTCATCATAGTGGCCATATTCCACACCGGGGAGATCAAAAGGAATAGCCTCGAGTGCCGCTGCTTTGCTCAATACTTCAGCATACGGAACATAGATAATTTCTGCATCAGGATCAATAAACCGTTTGATAAGCCAGGGGCAGGCAATACGGTCGATTTTGGGGTGTTCCCTGGTGATCCATTTCATAGCTGCAAATGATAAAAATCAAAGTTATAAAACAGGCTGATACAGGCGTCAAAAATCGGGTGTTATTTAACCCAAGGGGTATTAATATTTATTACATTTGTGTCACATGCCAAAGAAACTAATCGCATTATGTATGGCCGGCTTTTTTTTAGCCGGAAGTATTGTTTTGCCGCTGGGCGATTTTTCTTTGTTGCGCGACATTCCGGGCATGTACCATAACTACAAAAAAATTACTACACCCGATGAATTAAGCTTAACTGATTTTATTGGCGATTATTTGTTACAGGGAAAGGAAATTTTTGGCCACAACAAACATGATAAATCTGAAAATCCGGTTAATAACACACAGTTCAGGCACCAGGCAAATTCATTACAAGTGTTGATACCTGATTTTTACCTGTCTGACATAAAAACTGCCGGAAATAAAAAGACTTATAATTCCTGCAACAAACCATTTGTTATTGCAGGTTATGCTAATGAGCTTTTAAGGCCCCCCCTTACCTGATCCTTCTTCTCTTCATTCAATTCGTTCAATTTCTTATGTGCTGTTGATGCATTTTGTGTACAACCAGCACAATTACCCCTATTTCAAATAAATGAAACAGTTTTTCATCATTATATGCTGTGCGTTAGCTGCACAAACCGTTATCGCCCAAAATAAGTTTAAAGCCACTATTCATAACGATATAACCGGCGAAGCTTTAACGGGTGCCACAGTCCGCATTCCGGCATTAAACATTTCCGCAATAGCCGACACAGGCGGGCGTATTATCATTAACAATATTCCGAATGGCCAATTTGATATGGAGATCACTTTTACCGGCTTTAATAAACAGGAAAAAAAGTATGTATTTCCTTTGCAACACCCTGATGAATTCATCGAATTCTCACTTGAACCACAATCCGATGAGCTGGCCGAGGTAACCATACAAAGTACCCGCACCAACCAAAGCCTGGTTGAAATCCCGACCCGTATTGAAGCGCTTCCCATGGAAGA
Organism: uncultured Mucilaginibacter sp.; assembly: GCF_903913935.1. Classification (GTDB taxonomy): domain Bacteria; phylum Bacteroidota; class Bacteroidia; order Sphingobacteriales; family Sphingobacteriaceae; genus Mucilaginibacter. Next base: position 6,349 of record NZ_CAIWNH010000585.1, on the reverse strand, counting down.
ACTCGATGAAAAAAGCACCATGCGACCCGGTGATATCAAAATGCTGCTCGGCGAGTCTACCGGTATCCAGGTACAACAAACGTCAGCGGTCAGCGGAACAGCAAGCTTCCGGATCCAGGGCCTGGATAGCCGATATACCCAATTATTGCAAAACGGCATGCCACTTTATGCCGGTTTTTCGGGCAATCTGAGTCTGCTGCAAATCAGCCCGCTCGACTTAAAACAGGTGGAATTTATTAAAGGTTCGGCCTCAACCCTTTACGGAGGTGGTGCTATTGCCGGACTGGTTAATCTTATCAGCAAAACACCTGGTAAAACCCCCGAATTGACCTTCCTGCTCAACGGTACCGCCGCAGGCGGAGCTGATGCAAGCGGCTATTATGCACAAAAGTGGCAGCATTGGGGTACAACCATATTTACCTCGTTAAACTATGAACATCCCTACGATCCGTCAAATACTGGTTTTACAGCCATCCCCCAAACCCATCGTTTTACCATCAATCCCAAAGTGTTTTTTTATATCGACGATCATAATTCTGGTTGGTTTGGGGTAAATACCACCTATGAAAACCGTTTTGGCGGCGATATGCAGGTAGTAAACGGGCGGGCCGACAGCATACATCAATATTTTGAGCGAAACAAAAGCTTCCGCTTCTCCACCCAGTTTTCGTTTACCCATAAAGTGGATAGCATCAGCCAGTTCAATATTAAAAACACAATTGGCTATTTTAACAGGGATTTAAGCGAACCAGGATTTAACTTTCAGGGTGATCAGTTATCATCATTTACCGAACTCAATTATGTTCAAAACAGGAAACGAACCAACTGGGTTGCCGGCGTTAACCTGGTAACAGATGAATTCACTGCGCAGCCGCCTGAAAATACGTTCAACTACAACCAGGCTACTTTTGGCGTTTTTGTACAAAATACCTGTAAAGCGGCACCGTGGTTCTCGGTTGAAAGCGGGATCAGGGCGGATGATAATACCCCATCCCCGCAACAACCGGCAAACGGTGTTTTTATTTTACCGCGGATCAATGCCTTATTCACGATTAGTAAAAAACTGACCAGCCGCATTGGGGGCGGCCTGGGTTACAAAATGCCAACTTTATTTAACGACCAGGCGGAAGAATTCGGCTATCAAAATCTGCAGCCATTAAATACCGGGACCACCAAAGCCGAACAATCCTATGGCTTAAACGGCGATTTGAATTACCGGAGCGCTATTGGCGATGCGTTTATCAGCATTAACCAATTGTTCTTTTACACAAAGGTGAACCACGCAATTATATTGCAAAAAAACGCGTTTGTAAACGCGCCCGGTTTTTTGAGCTCGCAGGGGGCCGAAACAAATATCAAACTATCAATGGACGAATTGGGCTTTTACCTTGGGTACACTTATACCGATGCCAGGCTGCACAATAATGGCCAGGTGAGTACCCAAACACTAACGCCTAAAAACAGGCTAAGCTTTGATTTTACTTATGAGATAGAAAATAGTTTCCGGTTCGGCGCGGAAAGTTATTATACCGGGCCGCAGCTTTTGAGCGATGGAAGCACAGGGCAGGCGTATATTACTTTCGGCTTATTGATTCAAAAGATGTGGAAACACCTGGATATTTTCATAAACGGCGAAAACCTTACCGACCAAAGGCAAACCCGCTGGGGGAGCATCTATGGTGGCAGTATAACCAACCCGGTTTTTAAAGATCTTTACGCACCGCTGGATGGTGTGATGATTAATGCGGGGCTGCGGATAAAGTTATTGAATTGAAAGCAATATAAATTCATGAAAACTAAACGTAAGTTTGATCAAAAGACTTTTGAAATGATACTGAAGTATACTTTTTTGATAGCCGGGCTATTAACCGTCGCCTCCTGCAAAGCACAAACTGAAACAGGCAAAGAAAATTTAACCCTCTCAAAAACGATTAGCCTGGGGGATATTAAAGGCCGTATTGACCATATTGATATCAATATAAAGGATCGGATAGCCTATGTGGCAGCGTTGGGTAATAACTCGCTGGAAATTGTCGACCTGAAAGCCGGGAGGGTATTACACAGCATTAAAGGGCTTGATGAACCGCAGGGTGTTGCCTGGATTGCCACGCATCATGAAATATTTGTGGCCAATGGAGGCAGCGGCGAATGTGCTTTTTATGATGCAGTTACCTTTAAGAAAACGGCATCCATCAAACTGGCAGACGATGCGGACGACGCCCGTTATGATCCCGGCACCGACCGCATTTATGTTGGCTATGCCGCGGGAGGTATTGCTATTATTGATGCATCCAGCCACAAACAAGTTGGCAATATTGATCTGCCCTCCCATCCCGAGTCTTTTCAAATCGATACAAAAATTAATAAAATATGGATCAACCTGCCCGGCTCAGGTATGATTGGTGTAGCTGATTTGCAACAATTAAAACTTATAGCCAAATGGCCAAGGTTGATTCCCCGATCGAATTTCCCGATGGCTTATGATGCAGAACAGCACCGGCTGATGGTAGGCTACCGACTGCCGGCCAAACTGATCATTTATGATGCTGTGACCAGTAAAGAGATTTTCAGCGCACCAATGGTGGGTGATGCGGATGACCTGTATTGGGACCAAAGCAATAAACAGATCTACGTAAGCGGCGGCAGCGGCGAAGTAAACATATTTAAACAAACTGCAGAAGTCAAATACGAACAGGTTGCCAATATAGCGACTCGCGGCGGGGCACGAACTTCTTTACTGGTTCCTGAATTAGGTCTGTTTCTGATCGCCGCAAGGGCTGGAGGCATTGAAAAGGCTGCGTTATTAATCTATAAAATAAATTAACATAAATCCGAAACGGCGAAGCCCTCTTGAACACCATTTTAAATAAATAACAGTGAAAAATCGAAATTCCGAAATGCGAAATTACTTAATGATCTCAGCAACCGGCAACATCTTTTCGTCGATCTTTCCATCTACAACCGACACATAGTAGGCATGGCTTTTATCGTCAATTGCTACAGTACGGATGAATTGTTCATTTTCAAAAACTACGCCCGCAAGGTCGTCAATAGCGTAACCCGCGCTCAGCCTTCCTCTTAAAATATTGTCGAAATAGAGCGGTTTGCGCATGGGTTCACTCTGATAATGCGGGCAATGGCTGGCGGCAATAAATGCCAAACCATGTATGATAGCTAAATTCTTGGGCCGCGAATCTGTTGTACCACCATCAAACCAGCATAACGAGCCTGCACTGCCACCAGCCAGTACAATTCCCTTGTTATATGCTTTTCTTAGCACGGTATCAATACCCTGGGCCTTCCATATGGCCAGCATATTTAATGTATTTCCACCGCTTACTATGATGGCATCCATACTCAGCAGGTTTTCTTCAAAGGTTTTTGGCTCGGTGTAGGAAGCTATGAAAGTTTTTTGCACACAAGCCTGCATTGGCAGGTCCTGGCAAACCTCGTACCAGGAAACGATGGTAGCGGCATTATCACCGGTAGCTGTAGGCAAAAAGCAAATCCTTGGGTTTTGTTTTTTTGTTAAGGCGATTACGTATCGCATAAATGGTTTTGTAAACTGCCCGCCATAAGCAAAAATTGTGCGCGTAGCTGCTGTGTTGTTTTTTACCTGTGCCTTAGCAGTAAAACAAAAGGAAATAAATATAAGGGCAAAACCGATTTTCTTCATGCAGGGGTATAATTGTGCCGCAATATATAAATTTTACCAATTGCTTTACAAAAAGTAAATCCCGGCAAATAACTCACCGGGATTCGTGCTAAACTAAACTGAAACCTAAACTCTTTGATTTAACCGCTGATCACTACCCTACTCCGTCTTCAAACTTTTCACCGGGTTCATTAATGCCGCCTTAATGGCCTGCGAACTTACGGTAATGAGTGCAACCACAACAGCAAGTACTCCAGCCAGTGCAAACATCCACCAGCTAAGCGGAATGCGGTATGCAAAGCTCTGCAAGAACCAATGGTTCATAACGAACCCCGCGAAGGGCGTTGCAAAAACAAACGCGATACCGACCAATATCAAGAAATCTTTTGATAACAAGCCTACAATTCCGCTCACACTTGAACCCAGCACCTTACGGATGCCAATTTCTTTTTTCCGCTGTTCTGCACTAAATGCTGCCAGGCCAAATAAACCTAAACAGGAGATCAAGATGGCTATTAAAGTAAATGAGTTGATGATTTGGGAAATGATAATCTCGTTTTCATACTGATTTTGCACCTCTTCGTCAAGAAAAGCGTATTGAAAAGGAACAGATGGCAGGTCTTTTTTCCAGATTGCGCCAATACTTGCTAAAAGCGACTTGTAGTCTATTGAACTGGTTGATACGACCATACTCGACAGGTCGCCCGGGTTATTATCGTATACCAGCATAAATGGTCTCACATCGTTATGCAGCGAATTGTAATTAAAATCTTTCATTACACCTTCAACCGTCACATAACTAGCCGGCCCGGTGCCGTATTTTGAGTAAAGGCGTGCGCCTGGTGCAGTTTGCGGGTTGAGGTTAAGCCGCTTTGCAAGAGTTTGGTTGATCAGCACTCTGTTCGAATCGCCTGGAATAAAATCTCTGCCACTAATTAGTTTAATGCCATTAGCTTTTACGAAATACTGATCGCAGGCTATATTTTGTGCATCTATGGCAGTAGCTCGATTTCCACCGTCCGGGTATACACCATGATCGTGAAGCACAAACTGGCTGAGGTAATTATCTGCGCTGGTAACATATTTAACGCCGGCCAATAGTTTCAGGTCATTGGCCAATGCGGGCATTTTGTTTTGGGCGTCATTAGTGTAAAAGTTAAATACCAATTTTTGACTTTTATCAAAACCGAGGTCTTTTGATTTGATGTAGTTGAGCTGGCTGTATATAATGATGATACCGGTTATCATTGAAATAGATAAAATAAACTGAAAAACCACCAGTAATTTACGTATAAATGTTGCCGAAATTTGGTTAGAGAAGTTTCCCTTAATCACTTTTATCGCCTCGAAATTTGAGAGGTAAAAAGCAGGATAACTGCCTGCCAAAAGCCCCGTTACCAGCACAAGGCCGCCCAGCATCAGCCAGAGCCGGTAATCAGCAAAAAATGTTAATTGAATATCGGCCCTGGTAATGTCGTTTAAATAAGGTAGCAGGCCAAAAAGCAGCGGCAGGGCAGTAATCACCCCGATAAATGACAACAAGAATGACTCGCCCAAAAATTGTTTTACCAAATCGTACTTGCCAGCGCCGACCACTTTGCGTACCCCCACCTCTTTTGCCCGTTTTGAGGCGCGGGCAGTTGAAAGGTTCATGAAATTGATGCAAGCGATCACCTGAACCAAAATAGCAATTAAAACTAATATTAACAGAAATGAAGGATCGGCAGTTTTGGTAGGCTCCACATCAAAGCCAGTTGTAGTATGAATGGATTGAAGGGATTGCAAATGAAATTCCTTTTGCATGCCAATTTCTTTCAATTTTTGCGAAGCATATTTATTTAGAAAAGCAGGTAGTTTTTTTTCAAAGGCGCTTACATCAGTACCCTGACGAAGCCTGACATAAGAATAGAGAAAGTTGTTACCGGCCCATTCGTTGTCGTTGGCGATAGACACGCCGGTGGCGTTGCTTTGTATGGCGATAAACATATTCCCCCTCAAATGAGATTTGCCCAGGCTTTCGTCAACTACACCGGTTACCCTAAAATCATGATGACCATACGAGTCGTTGATATTTATCATTTTGCCAACAGCGGGCGCATTGCCGAAAAGCTTTTCGGAAGTAGTTTTCAGCAACACGATATCATAAGGATTTTCCAAAGCATGTTTGGGCCTGCCCTCAACAAAGTTGTAGTTGAAAATATCAAAAAAGGTTGAATCCACATAAAGCGCGCCGGTTTCATAAAACGATTGCTCTTTATAGCGTAACAAATGTTCTTTCGCACCAAGCAAATCAGTTTTCACCACACGCGTAAAGCTTTCCACCTCTGGAAAATTACTTTTCAACGCCGGCGCCACCGGCGGGGACGAGGACGACATGGTATGTTTGTCGCCGGGTAATGAGAGCCGGGTAGTTACCCTGTAAATACTTTCGACACCTTTTTGCTGTTTATCATAATTGTACTGGTCTTGTACGTACAACAAAATATAAAGGCAGCAAAGCGTGCCTGCAGCCAAACCAAAAATATTGATGAAGCTGAACGTCTTATTTTTCAACAAAAAACGAAGAGCAGTTTTTAAATAGCTTTTTATCATGTTCGTTGGTTATTAGTTATTTTCAGCAATGACCAGTGTCCAAATTTTATAGTAACAGACCAATAAAATGCCAAACAAGTTATATATGGACTATCAATTAGT
>NZ_CAIWNH010000584.1 GCF_903913935.1 uncultured Mucilaginibacter sp. | reverse complement strand
GTTTTGCCGGCCCGCTGTTTATTGTTTTACCCGAAAATTATAATGGCCCGAAAGAAAAAATGATCATGAAATCATTTACCGGGTATAAAAGATTTGATATATCGCCATTGAGCAATAATTATATGCTTTATGAGGCGAAGGAGAAAAGATAGGGGGAATGTCATTAAGTCATTGGGTCATTAAGTCATTGGATGGTTGGCGAAAATGCTAACTCAATCAACTTAATCTAACCTATTCAACCCAATCAACTAACCGTTAATTTCCCTCCACAACAGATCCTTCAGCTCATCAATGTTTTTTTGAGCTACTGATGATATAAAAATTGAAGGGACATCCATTGGGAGTTCCTTTTTCATTTCAGCCTGGAGCTCATCGTCCAGCATATCCGATTTGGTAACAGCCAGCACCCTCGGCTTATCCAGCATTTCGGGGTTGTATTCTCTTAATTCGTGCAGCAGGATCTCGTATTCTTCTTTGATGCTGCGGTTGGTATCAGCCGGTACCATAAACAGCAAAACCGAGTTGCGCTCGATATGCCTCAAAAACCTGAAGCCTAATCCTTTTCCCTGCGACGCACCTTCAATAATGCCGGGGATATCTGCCATCACAAATGATTTGCCACCGCGATAGGCTACAATGCCCAGGTTGGGCACAATCGTAGTAAAGGCATAATCAGCGATCTCTGGCTTGGCCGCCGAAACTACCGAAAGCAGGGTTGATTTACCCGCATTTGGGAAACCTACCAGGCCCACATCTGCCAATATCTTTAGTTCAAGTACGTTCCATTCTTCTTTGCCGTCTTCGCCGGGTTGTGCAAAACGGGGGGTTTGCAGGGTTGGCGTTTTAAAATGCCAGTTGCCCAGGCCGCCGCGGCCGCCATCGGTTAAGATCCGGGTTTCCCCATCGGTAGTGATCTCGAATATTGTTTCGCCCGTTTCTGAATTTTTGGCAATGGTACCAAGTGGTACCTCCAAAATTTCATCACGACCGGTTTTACCTGATTTTAATGAGCTTCCGCCCGATTCGCCGTCGCCGGCGATCACATGTTTGCGGTATTTTAAGTGGAGCAATGTCCAAAGCTGGGCGTTTCCTTTTACGATAACATGACCGCCGCGACCGCCATCACCACCATCCGGTCCGCCCTTTGCCGTAAACTTATCACGGTGTAAATGCGAAGAACCTGCCCCGCCATGACCTGAGCGGCAACAAATTTTTACGTAATCAACAAAGTTTGAACCTTGACTCATTTTATTTCGGATTTCGGAATTTGGATTTCGGATTTGGGAAAATTTTCATTTGCGAATTATTGTTGGCTTACACCAAATAAATCCCAAATCGAACATCCGAAATCCGAAATTAATAAGAATCTATCACGGCAGCAATCGCATTAAAGATCTCCTCAACAGAGCCGATGCCGTTTATACTTTTAAATTTATGCTGTGCTTTATAGAAACCGGCAACAGGGGCGGTTTTGTCATTATATTCTTTTATACGTTTGCGGATCACTTCAGGATTGGCATCATCAGGCCTGCCTGAATCTTTACCCCTTAATAATAATCGCTGCTCCAGCTCTGTATCGTTCACTTCAAGCGCAATCATACCCGATATAGGAGCGTTTTTGCTTTCAAGCAACTGGTCCAGTGCTTCCGCCTGTGCTACTGTACGAGGGAAACCGTCGAAAATAAAGCCTTTTGCCTCTTTATTGGCATCCAGTTTATGGCTGATCATCCCGATAACCACCGCATCGGGCACTAAAACACCCTGGTCCATCAGCTTTTTTGCTTCCAGGCCCAGTTCAGTTCCTTGCGCTATTTCGCTACGTAGCAGATCGCCTGTTGAAAGATGGATCAAGCCATGTTTCTCAATAAGTTTCTGCGATTGGGTGCCTTTTCCCGCTCCGGGTGGGCCAAACAAAACCAGGTTTAGCATGCTCTATTTAAAATTAAAAGCCTTTCGGTACAATACAGAAAGGCTTTGGTTAAGTCCTGAGCTGATAATCTTGAGCCAGAAGGCACGAATAAAAGCCATTTCGACTTTGGACTCTGTACTTAAGACTTCAGACTTTAAGCTGTGCACTTGAAGGGAGTCGAACCCCTAACCTCCTGATCCGTAGTCAGGTGCTCTATCCAATTGAGCTACAAGTGCATTGTTTCAAGTGTTTTTGAAACGGGACTGCAAAAATAGGATTTCTTTTCAATCCTCTATAATATTTTTGAAAATTACTTTACAGCTGCTGCAATAGCGGCAAAATTCGGCAAATCACCTGCTGATTCAAGCACTTCGGCATAGATGATGTTTTGTTCTTCATCGATAACAAAAGCCGCCCGTTTTGATACGCCTTTAAGGCCTAAAACAAACTCTTCGTAAATAGCGCCATAGGCAGCGGATACTTCTTTGTTAAAGTCGGACAGTAATTCAAACTGGTAATTGTTTTCTTGTTTAAACTTAGCCAGGGTAAAAGGCGAATCAACAGAAATGCCTAAAATAGTAGCATTAAGGCCATCATAATAGCCAAAGCTATCGCGCATGGTACACAACTGTGTGGTACAAACGCCGGTAAAAGCCATCGGGAAAAAATGAAGAACAACTTTTTTGCCTTTAAAGTCGGATAATGAAACCGGTTTTTTTTCGGTTGAGATCAAAGTAAATTGTGGAGCGGCTGAGCCTGGTTGTAATGCCATAAATAGTTTTTTATGCAAAGAAATAACAATTATGCTAATGTTTTATACCGCTTATATAATTGTATGGTCAATTTTGGCATGCTGCAAACAAATACAGGTTGAATTGATTTTTTATGCAGATATATTTACCCTATGAAAGCAATAGTAATTACCCAGCCCGGTGCACCCAAAGTTTTACAGCTACAAGAACGCCCCATGCCGGCCTGCGCCCCTGATGAAGTACTGGTGAAAATTGCCGCGGCAGGCATTAACCGCCCTGACGTTTCGCAGCGCAAGGGGCATTACCCGCCACCTGCAGGTGCATCGCCGGATATCCCCGGGCTTGAAATTGCCGGCACGATCACTGAAACGGGCGCCAATGTTACCCGCTGGAAAGTTGGCGATAAAGTATGCGCCCTGGTGACTGGCGGTGGCTATGCCGAATATTGCAGCGTGCCGGCAGGGCAATGCCTGCCTATCCCCGGCAATTTAAGTTTTGTAGAAGCGGCATCCCTCCCCGAAACTTTTTTTACCGTTTGGAGCAACGTGTTCGACAGGGGTAAACTGCAGGCGGGCGAAACCTTGCTGGTGCATGGCGGGTCAAGCGGGATTGGCGTGGCAGCTATTCAAATGGCCAAAGCTATGGGCGCTACGGTGTATATTACTGCAGGCAGTGATGAAAAATGTAAGTTTTGTGAAGATCTCGGCGCAGCCAAAGCCATCAATTATAAAACTGAAAACTTTGCTGATGTGATCAAACAGCTCACCAATGGCAAAGGTGTTAACGTTATTTTAGATATGATAGGCGGCGATTATGCCGCGCCCAACATTAAATCCCTGGCTGTTGAGGGCCGACTGGTGCTGATCAATATGATGAACGGCAAAGATGTGCAGGTTGATCTGTCCCAAATCATGACCAAACGGCTCACCATCACAGGCTCCACCCTGCGGGCAAGGGACACGGCATTTAAAACAGCCATCGCCCAAAACCTCGAGAAAAATATCTGGCCGCTGCTGGCCTCGGGCAAAATAAAAGCTGTGATCAATGCCACCTTCCCGTTTGAAAAAGCTGCGGAAGCCCACCGGCAGAT
>NZ_CAIWNH010000583.1 GCF_903913935.1 uncultured Mucilaginibacter sp. | reverse complement strand
CTCAGCCTGTTAAGATAAATGGTTACCTTTTCATCCACGGTACTCTCTCCTGCGAGGTGAACGGTTATCCTTTCGGCCCTCCTGCATACACAGCGCGCAATATGGCAATAAGATATGGCATTACTCCCGCCGGGCAAAATAAAATGCCGCAATTCAGGCAATTGCTCGTTCATTGTATCCATTTCCTTCTCGAGTAGCTCAATATCCTCTAAATGGAGATCAGGAATGATCATCCTTGATTTCTCCGGATCTGAAGCCAATGACGAGCCGATGGTGAATAAGCGGTCCTGTACCTGTTTCAATATCTCTTTATGATGCGCATCAATGTCCTGGTCTATAATAAGCCCCACGTAGGAATTCAATTCATCAACGGTTCCGTAACTTTCAATCCGGATGTGTGATTTTGGCACACGAGTCCCTCCTATTAATGAGGTAAAACCTTTGTCGCCTGTTTTGGTGTATATTTTCATTTTAATTTCGGATTTCGGAATTTCGATTTTGGATTTACGTTTAGATTTAAAATCTACTGGTCAAACAACATTTAAATCCTGTAAATCCACAAATCTGCTTAATCCCGGTTCTGACTTTCGAATTTATTGTTTTGATTTGGCATTTTGATTGTTCATTTTCGAAATATATTATTCAAAAACATAAACACTGTGTTAATTAAAGCGTTATTATTAACAATACATTCCGAAATCGAACATCCGACATCCGAAATCAAAACATGAGCTCCATCCTATTATCAGCCAAAATAAGTGTTATTATTCTATCAGTTACGCTTTTAAGTTTAAAATGCGATAAACCGGCAAATGCTGATGCAGGTCTATCGGCCAATAAAACTTCGGTTGCCAGCATGATCACCGAAAAGCAATTCAATGATTTGTTCCCCATGCGGGACAAGTTTTATACTTACGCAGCTTTTATAAAAGCAGTTAAAGATTTAAGCCTGGTAAAAATAAAAGTGGTGAAACGCACGGGAAATACATACCAGTTTACCCGTACAGATAAAAGCACAGGTAAATCAACCGTTATACGCCAGGATGAGGACTTTAACGAAGATTGGGCAAAAAAGAAGCCAGATAGCACGTATTTGATAGACTACGGCTTTTTTTTTGCCGAAAAGGACCCGTCCACAAATAAAAAAGAATTAGCTGCTTTTTTTGCACAGATAGCGCACGAAACCAGGCATGGCGAAGACGGGCAATATAACGATGGGCTGATGTTTTTGCATGAAAATGATACTTCAAACAGTTATACGGCGCCAAATGACGCCTACCCGGCAGTTACCGGTAAAAAATATTACGGCCGCGGGCCAATGCAACTAAGTTATAATGGTAATTACGGTTATGCCTCGGATTGCATTTTTGGCAATAAACATACCCTGCTCAATAACCCGGAACTGGTGGCAAGCGATGCCGTGGTGGCCTTTAAAACAGCCATTTATTTTTGGATGACGCCGCAGGCATTAAAACCTTCGGCGCATGATGTAATGATCGGCAAATGGCAGCCCAATGCGGCAGATAAAGCTGCGGGCCGCGTTCCTGGCTTCGGGATGACCATCAATATCGTTAACGGCAATGTGGAGTGTAACAAAGGCGAAAATAATTATGGCATGAAAGATCGTATCGGTTTTTACCGGCATTTCTTACAAAAACTCGGTGTAGGCGATCCCAATTGCGCCTGCTCCTGCGGAAAGATGAAACCTTTTTGATGTCGGAATGCGGATGTTCGATTTCGGAATTATATTTGTAGGATACATCTGGTTTATTTAGCCTTATCAAAAACTTATGAAACGAACCATTATTACACTAGTTTTAATTACAAGCTATATTTTCGGGTTTGCACAAACCGAGGCCCAAAAGTTCAAACACGATCAACTTGCAAATAAAAACCTCTCAGCTATAGAGTTAAAATCTCAGTTAACAAAACTTGATTTTTCATCTTTGTTTACTCATGCGGACAACGCTGAGGTTTTTGGCTTTATTGGAGACAATTACCAGCGTATTCGCATAAAGTTTATTTCTGCTTTCAAAGTCGCTTCGTCAACCGATACTTATTTAGTTTTTGGCAAATCAATGGTTAAAAACACCATTTGCACATTCAGGGGCACATTGAAAATTTCAAATATTCGAAAATTTAAATCGACTTCCTATGGGGTTGATGGAATATATAAAAACAAAGGAATAATGGGAGAATATACAATGTTAGGCGAATACAATTTACCCGAAAATATGGATCAAAAAAATTCAGGGGTTTTTAATGGTGTGTTCCAAACCAACTTTTATATTGACAAGTACGACCAGGTGAAGTACGATGATATCGACTTAAATGCAGATGGTTATTCCAATAATCAATTTGTTGGGCAATGGAATTCGTACAGGAGTATGTTAATGAAAAAATGTAATTGGGGTGATTACCGGGTCCCAAATCCAGGCGATTTAGATATAGGCGCGGGCGAATTTTCACCAGCGGATAAATATTTAAAATTTGGCTGGCAATCTCTGAGGGATTTAGCGGTTTCGCAAAACAATAAAATTGCCAAAAATACTGAAGAAGACAGATGGTGGAAATAATCAAAATCGAACAAAATCTTAACGGCCATCCCCAAAATATTCCTTCATCGGTTCAAAATAATGGATAACCCAGCCAGTTTCGTATTGCATTCCGTGAGGCGGTAAATTTGAATGGATTAAGGTAACCAGGGTACCGCCGCTTGCATCTTCAAACGTTACCGTAATTACTGAGTCCTCGTCACTCTCCTTAAATTCAGTGGATCTCCAACGCTGTACTATTTTTGAATAAGGCACCAGTTCATCATTGGTACCCGTAATATAACCATCATGGGCCATAAAAGTATCCCCCACCTTGTGGCTGCCTATGGCCGAGCCTGTCCCTATCATTAGCGCGTGCTGTTTGCTATCCAGCCAGGCATTGTAAATAGTTTCCTTACCTGCTGGTATCGTCGTTGAAACTGTAAATGATAAAGCCATAGTGTTGGTATTTTAAAGGCTAATAAAAAAACAAACTAAATCTAAGGCCATTTATTGGTATCGATGATGTGCAAATACGACAAATGAGGGGCTGTTTGCGACAGTTTTATTGATAGAATTGGTTTATTGCCGTTTTGTTGGTTTATTTACGTCGACTAACGCTTTTCATAAAAAAACGATTTGTTTAATGGAAAACTATCCTTTTGACACCACCGGCCTTACCAGCGATACAATTGACCTGTTCAATGATACCTATATGGCGCTAAAGGCCAAATTCGATGTCCAGGTAACCGGCAACATTGATTTTCAACTGGAACAATTTGAAGTATTTAACCAGTATGAAGATGTAAACATCAGGGGCTCCTATGCCCTCAAACATGAAAACGGCAACGACTGCTATGTTATTCTTGTGGAAGCCCATTCCAGTACGATGGGTAAATACGAACGATTTCACCATTATCACTACCAAACCTGGGCATTAGCCTATGTAAAAAACGATTTTGACAGGGTATTGATCAGGCGGGAAACACTTACCGACAAAATTATTGAATTGGTACACCCTGTCGAACTGGATTTTGAGGAAGACAAAGCTTTTAGTGATACCTTTTATGTGCTGGTGAATGACCGCGACAAAGCGGTACGCAGCATTGACCGCAATTTCCGCAACGCCGTAATGGACATCAGGGAAGATGGCTTTGTAGTGGAAATTATCGGGCATACGTTAATAGCGGGCAGTCAAAACCCTGTAATGCCGGGGATGGCCGTTCACCTGGCTGAGTTTGCTGAGAGGGTTTGTAAGTCGTGCTGGTAACCTGACCTAATTGATGATTTGCTGCTTTGGTAAGAGATTGATGGCTGGAACCTGATGAAGTGATTAATCTAACTGAAAGTTTACTAAAAGTAACATTGAGTGGTTGATGAACAACTTAATCCACCTAATCCAACCCAATCAACCTATCAACCTATCAACCAAATAACTATTCAGCCACAACCTTACTCCTATCCACTTGATGGATATTTTCATTCGGATAATCGTTTTCAATTAATCCGTCGCGCATACGGACAATGCGGTGCGCATGTAAAGCGATATCCTCTTCGTGTGTTACTAAGATGATGGTATTGCCTTTGGCATGGATATCCTCAATAAGTCCCATTATTTCAATAGAGGTCTTGGTATCGAGGTTTCCTGTAGGCTCATCCGCCAATATGATGGAGGGGTTATTGATGAGCGCACGGGCTACGGCTACACGCTGGCGCTGACCGCCCGAAAGTTCATTAGGCTTATGGTCTACGCGGTTACCTAAACCTACGTTTTCGAGATTTTTCCTGGCCCGTTCCTGTCTGTCGGCTTTATTAACTCCTGCATAAACCAATGGCAGGGCCACATTGTCTAATGCTGTATTTCGCGGCAGAAGGTTAAACGTTTGAAACACGAAGCCGATCTCTTTATTTCTTACTTCTGCCAGCTCGTTATCCGTCATATGGCTCACATCGATACCGTTGAGGATATATTCACCTTTAGTAGGTGTGTCCAGGCAGCCCAGAATATTCATCAGGGTTGATTTCCCGGAGCCGGAAGGACCCATTAAAGCCACAAATTCACCTTTTTTGATAGTTAACGAAACTGATTTAAGGGCATGGATGATCTCCGTGCCAATAACGTATTTACGCCCGATATCTTTTAAGATGATCAAAGGCTCCATGGTTTTTTTAGATGAAGTATCCTTTGAGGTAATTAGTGGCTCCATATTTTTCTTGGTTTGACGCTACCTGCCGGATTTTGTTACAGATTATTTTGAGGAAGTCCGAAAGTCGGAAAGACCGAAAGTCCGGAAGATTCATTTTGTCTTTTGCGTAAATATTGTTGCAATTGAAAACATTACCCGCGAAGTACCGCTCAAACCTATTCTTTTTCTTTTGGTCTTTCGGACTTTACTGACTTTCGGACTTTACCCGACTACTCC
The DNA here is from genome assembly GCF_903913935.1 of uncultured Mucilaginibacter sp. Lineage (GTDB taxonomy): Bacteria > Bacteroidota > Bacteroidia > Sphingobacteriales > Sphingobacteriaceae > Mucilaginibacter. The sequence continues at coordinate 761 of NZ_CAIWNH010000583.1, read as the reverse complement.
GACTTCTCTGACTTCAAATCAATAACTTTAGCTACCAAAAAATATTCGTCGTCGTGTTTTGGAGCATTTAATAAAGCCTCTTCATGGGTGATTTCCTGCTTTACTACGTCTTCACGCATGTTATTCACTTCAGATGTCATATACACAAGGGGATCAACGCCCGTTGTATTTATTTCGTTTAGTTTATCCATAAAACCGAGGATCCTGTTCATATCCTCGATCATGTGCAATTTTTCTTCCCCGGTCAGTTCAAGCCTGGCCAGGTGGGCTATTTTTTCAACAGTTTCTTCGTCAATGGTCATTCTACTCCAAGTTTTTGTTTAATCACTTCATAAACTTCATCACGCAGCGTATCGGCATCATCCAATGTCAAATGCGCAGTTTCAATGGGTTGGTGCACAAATATATCACAAATGCCCGGCCTGCTGCCATATTTAGTGCCAGTATTCCATAAAACTTTCCAGGTATTGAGCGAAGTTACAGGCAAAACAGGAACTTTTAATTCAATTGCCAGCCTGAAAGCGCCATTTTTAAATGTGCCCAGTTTTGGCGGATATTCCAGCGGGATGGTCGCTTCCGGGAAGATCACCACGCTGACGCCCTCTTTTAATTTTTCACCAGCCTTTTTAAAGGCCCGGAAGGAAGAGATCTTACTTTCCCGGTTAACAGTAACATCAATGGTATGGAAGAAGTAGCCCAGCACCATATTTTGCTTCAGTTCTTCCTTACCGATAAAGGAATGGTTATTTTTTGCAGCAATG
>NZ_CAIWNH010000582.1 GCF_903913935.1 uncultured Mucilaginibacter sp. | reverse complement strand
GCGTGAACTCATTCTTCATCAAGTCGCTTGAAATAGTACGGATAAGCGGCAGGCCGGAATAATGCATTTCGATCTGGTGCTTTTGCCCGAAGTTTTTGCCGATTTTAAGGATCGTATCAATAATTGGCACCCGGGCCGGCGTATTTAAAATTTTGCCCTCAAAGGTGATAGCCATCAACGTGGCCTGGTTGTTTTCGCTTAAAATAAGTCCTTTATAAAAAGGTAGCGAAAGCAATTGATTTTTTACACTGTCAACCGCCTGATCTGTGGTGAGCGGATGCGTAACCAGGGGTTTTATAATAAAACGGTGGTTAAGGGTATCTTTTTCGAGGTTAAATAAATTGGCCATCGAAATTACCGCCTTAATACCCTTTATATGCTGTATGTGCTCACCAGCCTGGTACCAATCGTTAAAGACATCTTTTTTGAATATATCAGGCGATTTAAAGCCGATCACCATGGTACTGGCGTCCTGCCCGAACAGTTTTTTAAACTCGGTGTACCTGATATATGCCGAATCCGTCACCGGTAAAACTTTGCCGCCGTTGAAAGTGATGCGGACTTTGCTGGCTTCGTAACCCATAAAAATGCTGGAAACCGCGATCAGGATCAGTATAAGCAGTCGGTTCTTTAATATAATAGCAGCAATCTTCTTCCAAATCATTATTTAATACGGGTTGTTACGGGTCGCTAAACTACGAAAATAGATTTATCATGGTATTTCCGGAAATGATATTGTGACATTGTTTAGCAAATGTGCAGATTTGTACCATGGAAATTTCAGATTTGAAGACAAGTTGATTTGAAAATGGACAAAATTTCCGGAAAATAGTCTAAATGATTGCCTGATTAATGAAAAAATTATTCCGCAGTTTTGGTTATGCATTTAAGGGCATAGCCTACACTACAAAAACGCAGCTCAATTTCAGGATTCACCTTGGCGTAACGGCGGTTGCGGTTTCGCTGGGGATCTGGCTGCATATTTCCGTTATCGAATGGCAATGGATAGCAGTTTGTATAGCCCTGGTGTTGGTAACGGAGATCTTCAATACTATGATCGAGACATTAGTTGACCTGGTTTCGCCGGGATATAACGAAAAGGCGGGGCATATAAAAGATATGAGCGCAGGGGCTGTAGTTATTGCTGCACTTTTTGCTTTAACTACCGGTATTATTATTTTTTTACCAAAATTGCTGTTACTGATCAGATAATGCTTCATAAAACCCGCGGCATCGTTTTTAAAACTACTGATTATGGCGACAGCAGCATTATTGTGCAGGTTTTTACAGAGAAGTTCGGCTTGCAATCATACATTGTAAACGGTGCAAAAAAGCCAAAGGCAAAAATAGCCCGGAATATGTTCCAGCCGCTGCACTTGCTGGATATGGTGGTGTATTATAAAAATACCGGGAATGTACAGCGCATAAAGGAACTAAAAAACTCGCCGCAGTTGCAAACTATTCCCTATGATGTGATAAAAAGCAGCCTGGCGATCTTTTTAAATGAAGTTTTATACAAGGCGATCAAACAACAAACTGCGGATGAAAATTTGTTTGAGTTTGTTTTCAACGCGATTGAATGGCTGGATCACCAGAGCGAAGGGCTGTCAAACTTTCACCTGTTTTTTTTAACCAGGCTTACGCGCTACCTGGGCTTTTACCCTGATCGTTACCTTGCCGGGAATGCCGATTATTTCGACCTAAAAAATGGTGTTTTCAGCAACTACAAGCCGGACACTATTTTATACCTGTCGCCGCCGCATACACAAAACTTTACAGCGCTGCTTGAAGCTACATTTGAAAATATTTTGCAGCTTAAACTCACAAATGATGAACGCCGCTACCTGGTGCAAAAGCTATTGGATTACTATACCCTGCATATTGAAGGGTTCGGTAATATCCGGTCGCATGAGGTGTTGGAGGAGGTGCTGGGGTAAAATTATTCAAATTATCTCTGAAATTGTTTGATCGTGTTTTTTGAATTTGAAAAATCGAATATTTGGTAGTGTCTCAGTTTGAATTTTAATTATTTTTTGGTCAATTATTTCTAACTTTGCTTTAT
>NZ_CAIWNH010000581.1 GCF_903913935.1 uncultured Mucilaginibacter sp. | reverse complement strand
ATATCCCGTACCCTGCTTGTTTTTGCTTTGCTGTTTTGTTTTTACAGTGCAGGCGCGCAGGTAAAATATGATGCCATCAGTTTCCGCATCGATTCACTGGCGAATATCGGCCTGCCGAAATCAGCCTTAAAGGAAGTTGACAAACTGGATGAACTTGCGCGGAAAAATAATAATGCGCCGCAGCAGATCAGGGCTACAATTTACCGGATGACCTTTCAATCTTACTTGGAAGAAGACGCTTTGGCAGCCATCATCAGCAGGCTAAGATTGGATATTGATAAAGCCGCTTACCCGGTAAAACCCGTATTGCAATCGCTGCTGGGGCAAATGTATTGGAACTATTACCAGCAAAACCGCTACCAGTTTGGACAGCGCACCCGGCTGGAAAAACCTGATACCGATTTTACCAAATGGGATTTGCAAACCCTGATTACCCAAACCGGCCACTTGTATGATCTTTCCTTAGCTGAAGCCGCAAAAGAACAAAATACCCCCATCAGCGTACTCGATGGTGTTTTGGAACGCGACAGTGCTACCCGCTACCTGCGCCCTACTTTGTACGACCTGCTGGTGCAGCGCTCGTTTGATTTTTTCCTGGCGGAGGAAGCGGGGCTAACCAAACCCAAACTGCCATTCTCACTAAATGACCCCCGGTTTTTCGGCGATAGCCATGCTTTTGCCGGCCTGGTGGTTAAAACAACCGATACCGCTTCAACAGCCTATAAAGGCATTAAATATTTACAGCAGGCAAGCCGGTTCCACCTCGAACATCACGATGAAGAGCCACTTGCCGACCTGGACCTGCAGCGGTTAAAGTTTTTATATTCACGAGCGAATATGGAGCATAAGGATTCGCTATATCTGTCGGCCTTAAAACAAATTGCGGACCATTTCTCCGCAAAGCCCATCAGCAGCGAAGCGCTGGTTTTACAGGGCCAGTATTACCAGGGATTAGATAGTTTGGCAATGGCCTATGGCTATTTTAAGAAAGCGGCAGCGGTATATCCGAATAGTTTAGGCGGGAAAAACGCTGCTACCCTGATGCGGCAAATTGAAGAAAAGGAGCTTTCGGCAACGGTGGAGAATGTAAATGTGCCGGGTAAGCCGATATTGGGATTGCTGAGTTATCGTAATGTGAAGCAAGCACAGGTTGCCATTTATAAATTAACGGCATCGCAGGTAATCCAATTTACAAATGAAGATGCGTGGTATGAAGGTTACAATTTAACACCAACAAAAAAACTACTGGAATTTTTGAAGCGGTTAAAGCCCGGGCAAAAAGAGGATTTAGTATTGCCTGACCCACGCGATTACAGCAAACATAGTGCAGAATTTAAGATCAATCCACTTTCGGTGGGTACTTATGTTATCCTGGTTAAAGACGCCACTGCCAATAAGGGGGATCTGATCCAGCTCACCAGCTTCATGGTGTCCAATTTATCCTATTCGGCAAGGGTGAACCCGAATAAGGAAACTGAATTAAGGATATTAAACCGGGAAACAGGCGCTCCCTTACAGGGAGTTGCGGTTAACGTATTTAAAGGGAATGAAAAAAATGGGAAAATGATAAAAACCAATGTCAGTTCGGGACTATCTGACATAAATGGAAAATATCTTTTTAATACCACCCAGGAACAATACACGGTTATGCTCTCAAAAGGGAATGACACCTTTACTGATAATGAAAAGTATTTTAACGGTGCTACAGAAACTAATAGTGTTGCTTTACCGCAGGTTAATACCATTTTATTTACAGACAGACAATTGTACCGCCCCGGGCAGACGATTTATTTTAAAGGATTGCAGGTAAGCACACTAAATGGTAAAAGCAGCATCCTGCCAAATACACCGTTAACCATTAAGTTTAATGATATAAATTATAAACTCATTAGTTCGTTGCAATTGAATACCAACGAGTTTGGTTCTGTGCAGGGTTCATTTACTATCCCACAAAACATCGGCAATGGCCAACTGACCTTAACTACTGAAACCGGTACATGTATGGTGCAGGTTGAAGAATATAAAAGGCCGACTTTCCAGGTTACATTTACCCCTGTAACGGAAACCTATCGCCTGGATGATTCTGTAACGGTGAAAGGCAAAGTGACCGCATTTTCAGGGTATGGATTATCGAATGCCACGGTCGCCGTTCACGTTACGGGCCAGGGAATACAAAGGTTTGAGCCGGATTTTATTCCCAGGAAAGTCGGCCGGTTTTTGACCCAGATGCAAATGACGGAGGTAAAAACCGATACTGTTCATACCAACGATTCTGGCGAGTTTACCATTAATTTTAAATCAAACGCCGGCATGCTGAGTTTAAACGGCGGCGTATTTACCTATTATGTTAATGCGGGGGTTACCGACGCAAGCGGGGAAACACAGTCGGCAAGTACTACAGTAGCTGTCAGCCAGACTCCCCTTCAAATGGATGCCGATATATCGCAGCGAATAATTTTTAATGACAATGCTGTATTTCCCCTAAAACTTACCAATAGAAATGCGCGTCAGTTAAAGGGTATTGTGTCTGTCAAAATATTTGCCTTACAGGGAAGCGGGCAAGTGTTTAAGAATCGTTTATGGGACAGCCCCGACCAGTATATTCTGAAAAAGCAGGAGTTCAAATCCTCTTTCACGGATTATTCATGGAAGAACGAGGAGGACTATAAGAAATGGAACCAGGTTGAGAAGATCAGCGAAACGAATGTTAGTACAAATGATTCCACAGCAAGCGAAATCAACCTTAACCTGCTAAAAAATCAACCATCGGGCGTTTATAAAGTTGTCCTTAGCGCAAAAGAGGAAAAAGGGGATACAACTTCTTTAACGCAATTTGTAAGTGTCGTGGCCGAAAAGGGTAAAGCATTGAAGATGGACGATTGGGTAATTCCATTAGTTACAAAAGTAAAACCCAACGGGAGTGCTGAGTTCTTATTGGGCATCAATAAAGCCGCAAATGTTTTAGTGGAAGAGTATGATGGCGCAAAACTACTTTCATCTTCCTGGCTAGCGCTGCGTGCCGGCGATCAGCAAAAAATAAAAATAGGGGTACCGGTAACCGCAAAAAACGACTTCAGTGTGCAATTTTTAATGGTTACAGATAACCGTATATATCATTATTATCAAAATATTAAAGTTGCTGACACGGTTAAAAACTTGAATATTCGTTTCCTTACCTTCCGCAATAAACTGCGGCCGGGTGAAAAAGAGAAATGGAAATTACAGGTAAAAGCAAGCGACAATAGCACGCTCCCGGCAGAAATGCTGGCCGATTTGTACGACGCGTCGCTGGATGATATTGCTTCCTCGCAATATTGGAGGACTGATTTTAGTTATGAACCCATAAATCCTGACTATTACGCCTGGAGCAATGATGATTTTGTTAAAGAGGATGCAACAGGTCCCTACTGGGAGTCAAATTACAATTACGCTTTAGAAGAACGTAAATATGAATTGTTGAAGCTGTTTGGCTATGATTATTTTGGGGGTGAAAATGATGCCTACCAAAGCTATTTGCAACGGGTTGAGGACTTAAAAGCGGCAGCAAAAAGCGATAAAAAAATTGCTGATAAATATTTAAAAAATGCTGCATTGGTTAAAAACGGCTATGACGTAAGCGGAAGAGTTATATCCAGCCGGGATAGTAGCGCGATAGCTGGCGTAAAGGTTAGTATTGAGAACACAAATATTTATACTGTGTCTAATTCGCTTGGTTATTTCAGGATAAAAGTGCCCAAAAACGGTATTCTGTTATTCACAGGAAAGCAGTATCTAAAAAAGAGCTTTTTAACCAAAAATGGGGGCAGTGTGACCATCGTACTTGATTTTAAACCGCTCAGAATTTATGACATTGCCGACCCCGGCCAAAAATCGTTAAAAGGGGATGCAAAAGCTGATGTAACGGTTGATGAGCCTAATACAATGTACGCAACGGCTTCGGCTGTAAAGATTCCTCCTCCCGTTGTCAAAGCAGATATGGAAGTACGGGAATCAAATAAAATGTATGGATATAGTTCACAAAGATTGATGAAAGGCCAGGCGGCGGGTCTGGTCATGATGAATACTGATGCACTGGCTGATAAAAATGTTACTATAAGAGGCATTGGTGAATTTAAAAGCCCCTTCACGCCCATCATCCCCCGCACCAACTTCAATGAAACCGCGTTCTTTTACCCGCAACTGCATACCAACGAAAAAGGTGAAATCCTGATCGAATTTACCATCCCCGAGGCGCTTACCCGCTGGAAATTCAGGGGCTTCGCGCATACGCAGGATTTGAAAACCGGGTATATTGAAAATAGCGTTGTTACCCAAAAACAATTAAGTATCAGCGCCAACACACCAAGGTTTTTACGCGAGGGGGATACCATTACCATTTCCGCGCGTTTAGCCAATTTAACTGCGGGCACTTTAAAGGGCAAGGTACAAATGCAGCTATTTAACGCGTTGAATATGCAGCCGGTTTCGTTGTTGGTAAATAAGGCCGATGCGGAACAAAATTTTGAGGTTGCCGGGAATACCAATCAAGCAGTATCGTTTAAGCTGGTGATCCCGGCCGGACTGGATGCTTTGGATTATAAACTGACCGCGGATGCAGGCGAATTTACGGACGGCGAAGAAAATACTTTACCGGTGCTGCCCAACCGTACACTGGTGACCGAATCGATGCCGATGATGGTACGGCCGGGGCAGACCCGGGATTTTACTTTTGATAAACTGGTAAACCAAAGCAGTTCGACCTTAAAAAACAAAACACTCACTCTTGAATACACGCAAAACCCGGCATGGTACGCCGTGCAGGCATTGCCTTATATGATGGAATTCCCGTATGAGTGCTCGGAGCAGGTGTTCAGCCGGTATTATGCCAATAGTTTGGCCACTAACCTGGTGAACAAAATGCCTGCCATTAAACAGGTTTTTGAACAATGGAAGAGGAGCAACAGTACTGAATTGTTGTCGAACCTGGAAAAGAATCAGGAATTAAAATCAACCTTACTGGAAGAAACGCCCTGGCTGCGCGACGCTGTGAGCGAATCGGAACAAAAAAAGCGGATCGCTTTGCTATTCGACCTGAATAAAATGAGCGATGAGCTAAAATTAAACCTGGATAAACTACAAAAAAGGCAATTGCCCGATGGCAGCTTCACATGGTTTGGCGGCGACAGGGGCGACCGCTACATTACCCAGCATATTGCCGAAGGCATGGGCGAGTTATATCATTTGGGGATAGGAACTGACGATGCGGAATTGAAACAAATTTCGGATAACACCCTCAAATATTTGGATGATCAGCTAACCGCGGACGAAAAACTAAGGAAGAAAAATAAAGATGGTATTTGGTTTTACGGCGACCTGGAGATCCACGCCTGGTTTACCCGAAGCTACTTTTTAAATAAACCGCTTGACAAGGGGTTGAACGTAGCCCTTGCCAATTATTTAAAATGGGCTGCGGAGGAATGGAAATTCCGCAATCTGTATGAGCAGGGGATGATCGCCCTAACCATGCAACGCTATAAAAAGGCTGACGTTACCGCGCAGATCGAACGCTCACTGCTGGAGACCGCGCAGCAATCAGATGATTTAGGCATGTACTGGGCCAAAAACCAGCAGGGTTATTTTTGGTACGAATCGCCTGTTGAAACCCAAAGCCTGCTGATTGAGCTGTTTACCGAAGCAGGTGACAACAGCAAAGCCGTTGACGAAATGAAGGTCTGGCTGTTGCGCAACAAGCAAACCAACGACTGGAAAACCACCAAAGCCACTGCGGCCGCCTGTTACGCATTATTGTTAAAAGGCAGCAACCTGCTTGCCGACACAGGTCAATCGCTTATTAAAGTGGATGGCAAAACGCTTGAAGAACTAAAACCGGAGATAAAGGCCGATGCCGGAACAGGCTATCTCAAAACCAGCTGGGCCGACGAGCAAATAAAACCTGCACTGGGCAAAGTGGAGATCAAAAATAATACTACCAATATCAGCTGGGGAGCATTGCATTGGCAATATTTGGAGAATCTTGATAAGATCACTTCGTCAGCAACCAATATCAAATTGGAAAGAAAATACTTTATTCAGAAACAAACTGATGCCGGGCCGGTATTAATTTCTGTCGATGCTACCCATCAACCCAAAACCGGTGACCTGCTTAAAGTGGTCGTTTACCTGAATGCTGACCGCGATTTTGAATATGTGCAGCTAAAAGATCTGCGCCCCGCGGGTACCGAGCCGGTTGACGCGCTGTCTACCTATAAATACCAGGATGGCTTATATTATTACCAGGTGACCAAAGACGTGGCTACCAACTTCTTTATCAGCTATTTAAACAAGGGCAACTATGTATTTGAGTACCAGCTAAGGGTAGCGCAGCCGGGCAATTTCTCAACCGGGATAACCGCGGTACAATGCATGTACGCGCCTGAATTTAACGCGCACTCTGAGGGGGGAAGGATGTTGATAAAGCCATAACTCGTCCGGGCATTATAAAATACAGCGATAATAGCACCTTTTCAGCCCGCGTGATACTACGGATTTTAATGCGTAAAACTACGCAATATTAAAGTGGTGTGAATCACAGGTTAATTTATTAGTTGTTGAAAATAAGCACATTGTGAAATTTTTAATAGTTATTTCAATTACACTCTTGCTCTTTGGTGGTTTGAAATAATGACTAATTAACATTAGTTTTAGCAAACTATTTTAAACCACAACAATTAAAACAATGGAAAACAGAAAATCACACCTCAACGGCCGGGAAGGCAGCCCTATCGATTTGAAACTGGCCGCCAGCTGGACAAAACATTACCGCGACAGGCATCCCGGTGAAACGATCTCCCAGTTTTTTGGAAAAGAAATCCTTGAAAAGATCCTCTCACAGCCAGGCTGCCTGGGCATTCGTTTTTATTATGCTTATGATGAACCGCGCGGCGGAAAAAAACACCTGATCATCACCGGCGCAATGGCGGATGGTACCGACCAGATCCATGCCGAAGCATTTGAAGCAGAAGCTGCAGTTGCACCGGGCACCGCGCCTTTAATGGGCGGAACAGCTCCCCAAATATATACGGTGGGTGAAATGTCCACTCCATGTCCTGGTTCTCCCGGATGCCCAACCAATGCTTTAACAGGACTATAGATTAACCTAAGTTTACAGGACCGGGCTATGCCAGCAGCTTCTATTTTGGACTATTCTTCTACAATATCAGGTGTTTTACCCGTATTGGCCTGGCTGTATAATCACAAAAACCTGGATAAAGGATTAAAAATAGCAGGCATATTTTTCCTGGTGGCTTTTTTTGTCGACATCCTTCTCGAACTAATGACAACGATGGGCGTGGTTAACAACATGCCTCTGATACATCTTTTTATTGTAATCAATATTTTGTTTTTTACCGCTATTTATTACAATGCCTTTTTTAAGCCATCAGTAAAAAAAGCGATCATAGCGCTGGCCGGCCTGGCACTGCTCATCGTTGTATTTAATATTATTTTTGTTGAAGGGATATGGGAATATCCCTCATTGTCCATTACGGTATTAAGCGTGCTGCTCATCTGTTTTTCGCTGGCTTATTTTTACCAGCTACTAAACAGGCAGGAATTTATACATATAGAAAAGCAAGGCTTGTTTTGGATAAATTCAGGTGTGCTTTTCTACTTTGCTATTAATATATTTTTGTTTATGCTTTTTAAACACTTTAGCAAGGATGAGAAGCAGGAATATTATATGATACATAGCACCAGTAATACCATCGCTAACATTTTATATACAGTCGGACTGCTTTGCAAACCTCAGAAAATTACCTAATACCAGCGCTGATTAAAACTGCGACCGCAGCTGCAACCGAAAGTAATTTAGTACCGGTACTAATTACAGGCACGATTGTAATTGTTATCCTGCTTATTTTTTTATTTTTTTTCGTGATCGTCTACCAGCGGAAAATGATAAAGAACCAGGTGGAGTTGCGCAAACTGCACGACGAAAAGCAAACCGGTTTATTAAACGCTGTTTTTGAGGCACAGGAAGGCGAACGCAAAAGGCTTGCCGAGGACCTGCACGACAGCGTAGGGCAGGTATTATCAGCCATAAAACTTAACCTGCACCGTTTGGAAAAAAGCTGTACCACCGAAAGTACGCAGCCCCTGATGGCTGACACCCGTAAACTGGCGGATGAATGCATCAGCGAGATCCGCAATATTATTCAAAATGTACTGCCGCCGGTGCTTACTGATTACGGTTTGCTGGAGGCGCTTGAAGGGCTTTGTGTCAAGATTGAGCAAAATACAGGTGTAAAGGTTGACCTGAAAAAAAAACTGAACGGGGTTAGGTTTAAGCCCGAGATTGACCTTGCTTTTTACCGTATTGCCCAGGAGTTGTTTGGCAATGCCATTAAACACTCAGGCGCAACGGTCATCCATTTAACGCTTACTACACAGGATGGCTGGCTGGTAATGGAATTTAAAGATAACGGAAAGGGCTTTGATATGGCCAACGTAAAACATGGGTTCGGCTTAAAAAACCTGGAAAGCCGCGTAAAATTGATCAACGGGGAAATTAATATTTATACCAAACCGCAAAGCGGCGCTATTACTATTATTAGGGTAGCGCTGCCAAATGAGGGTAATTAGTTATATTTATTGAATTCTTTTTTATAACGATATGACAAAGATCAGGTTAGCAATAGCAGACGACCATAAAATCTTCAGGAACGGGTTAAAGGCCACACTGGAAGATTGTGCCGATTTCGATCTGGTAATGGAGGCATCCAATGGCAAGCAATTGATTGCCCAGCTTGCTGCCACAACGCCGGACGTTATTTTGATGGATATAAAAATGCCCGAAATGGATGGCATCCAAACCACCGCCTACGTTAAACAGCATTTTGGCCATATTAAAGTGCTGGCGCTATCTATGTTTAACGAGGATAAATATATTGTGGATATGATGAAGGCCGGCGCATCAGGCTATCTGCTGAAAAATGCCGAGCCGGAAGAGATTATTGAAGCAGTATCAACTGTATTTGCAAAAGACTATTACTTTAAAGAACACCTGTCCATCACCCTGATCAAACAGCTGGCAGGCAATACACAGCCCGGCAATGCCCCCCAATCGCTGGCTGATTTTAATGAACGCGAAATAGAGGTTTTAAAACTGGTTTGCCAGGAATACTCCAACCAGGAAATTGCGGATAAAATATGCCTCAGCGTGCGCACCGTTGAAGGGTACCGCGCCCGCCTCTTCGAAAAAACACGCTCAAAAAACCTCGTCGGCCTGGTGATCTTCGCCGTTAAGACGGGGATTATTAGTGTTTAAGCGGAAAGCTGAAAGGCCAAAGCAGAAAGCAAAAAAGCTTTGGTCTTTCACCTTTACGCTTTCAGCTTAAACTTCCAATGAAACCTTCTCGCCAATCTGTTGCCGCCACATAGCATAGTACAATCCTTTTTGATTCAGCAGGTCGTAATGTTGGCCAGACTCGATGATATGCCCTTTTTCAAGCACAAAGATCTTATCGGCATGCATTATGGTAGATAGCCTGTGGGCGATCAGAATGGTAATATGGCTTACAGATTCAGATACATCACGGATGGTATCGGTGATTTCTTCTTCAGTGATGGAATCCAGCGAGGAGGTAGCTTCATCAAACACCAAAATATCCGGCTTGCGCAACAAAGCACGCGCAATGGAAAGCCGTTGTTTCTCGCCCCCTGAAACCTTTACCCCGCCTTCACCAATCACGGTGCTGAGGCCTTTATCTGCTCTTGCCAGCAGGGTTTGGCAGGCGGCGCGTTGTAATACGTCCATACATTCCTCGTCGGTAGCGCCTGGGCGTACAAATTGCAGGTTTTCGCGGATGGTGCCCGAAAATAGCTGGGTATCCTGGGTTACAAAACCAATTTTTTCGCGCAGCTGATCAAGATCAATCTCCTTGCTTAAGGTGTTATTGTATAAAATATCACCTTCCAGCGGTTGGTAGAGGCCAACCAAGAGTTTAACCAAAGTTGTTTTGCCCGAACCTGACGGCCCCACAAAAGCAATGGTTTCGCCTGCTTTAGTTTCAAAATTAATGTGGTTAAGCGCGTTGCGATTTGCGGTTAAGTGTTTAAAGCTGACGTTATCAAAGGTAAGTTTGCTCACTTTTTCAAGTAATACCGGTTTTTCGGGTTTTGGATCTATAGGTGTGTTCAGGATCCCTTCAAAATTGGCAAGTGAAACCTGCGCTTCACGCCATGATTGGATAACGTTGCCCAGTTCCTGTAAAGGATTGAAAAGGAAGAACGAATAGAATAAAAACATTAAATAACTTCCGGGCGACAGGCTACCTTTAAATATAAGCACCAATAATACTAAAACCATACAGCTGCGTACAAAGTTTACGACCGTGCCTTGTACAAAGCTCATGCTGCGTACATATTTCACCTTTTTTAATTCAAGGTCGAGGATTTTATAAGTGGTGCCATTCAGGCGTTCTATCTCTTGTTTCACCAGACCAAGGCTTTTCACCAGTTCTATATTCCTTAATGACTCTGTAGTTGACCCGGCAAGTGCGGTAGTTTGCGAGACGATGTTTTTTTGAATGGTTTTTATACGCTTGCTCAAAGCCATACTCACAAACATAATAATTGGGATGGCGGCAAAGTAAACCAGCGTTACCATGTAGTTTGCCTTTAAAGAATAAATTATCACAAAGACCATCCCAACCAGACTCACAAAAAGTACACTGATAAATGAAGTGATGAACTTTTCATTATCTAAACGAACCTTTTGTAAAATACCAAGCGTCTCGCCGCTGCGCTGATCTTCAAAAACCTGGTACGGTAGTTCAAGGGAGTGTTTTAAGCCATCAGCGTACATTTCGGCGCCGGTTTTTTGAGTGATGATGTTGGTAAAATAATCCTGGAAATTTTTTGCGATGCGCGATATCATTGCCGCGCCTATACCCAAACCAACCAATAATAACGAGCCGTGCAACCTGTATTCGTAGCTGTGAACTTTATGATCAACCGGCACAACATACCAATCAAAAATGTACCTGGTGATGAGAGGGTCACAAAGCGAAAATCCAATATTGATACCTGCAAGTACAAGGGCCAGAATAACCACCCAACGGTGTTTTTTTAAATAGGACAGGAGTATTTTCATGCTGACTATGAGTGTTTTTCAACAAAAATAAAAAAGCAAACGGGTATTATGGAATGTTCGGTTTAATTTGACATTTTGACTATTTTTTTGGATTACCTAAAGGGTCAAACCAACAATGTTCACTTTGCGTGCTTTGCGCCTCCTTTGCGGACTCAGTGTTAAATTTTTTACCGCAGAGGACACGGAGAAGGCACAGAGATTCACAGAGGTTTTTATAAAACGTGAACTCCATAAAAAAAAGCCATCTCAATTACGAAATGGCTCTTTATAAAATATTTTTATAGCAGTATTATACCGTCATGATATCTTTTTCCTTCGCAACCGAAAGATTATCAACTTTAATAATATAAGCATCGGTTAACTTTTGAACCTCGGCTTCGCCAACTTTCATTTCATCTTCTGATACGCCTTCCGTTTTCAGTTTCCTGATCTTTTCATTCGCCTCTTTACGGATATTGCGGATGGCAATTTTGCCGGTTTCGGCTTCTGCTTTTGCTTTTTTCACCAGGTCGCGGCGGCGTTCTTCGGTTAACGGAGGTACGTTGATGCGGATGATCACACCATCGTTTTGCGGGTTAACGCCCAGGTTGGCTTCCATGATGGCTTTTTCAATCGGCCCCAACAACGATTTCTCCCATGGCTGCACCACGATGGTACGCGCATCAGGTGTGTTTACGCTGCCCACCTGGCTCAGTGGAGTTGGGCTGCCATAATAATCAACATAAATATCATCCAGCATGGAAGGGCTTGCCTTGCCCGCGCGGATCTTTAATAATTCGCCATCGCAATGGTCAATGGCTTTGTCCATGTGCGCTTTGGCATCAGTAACTTGTTTTTTAATGAGTTCGCTCATCGCTGTAGAATTTTGACAAAAATAGTAAAAAGGTTCAATTTACAATTACTATTTGCTGAACGGTTGAATGATGGAAAAAGTGTGTAAAAAATAACTTGTAACCACTACAATTTTAAAAATACACCGGATGGTTACCTGAAATAAACAAATTACTGATATCCAAATACTTTTGAAACATAATCTGTTGCTGCTGGTTGTATACCCATGAGAAGTTTAGTTTATATTATAGTGGTTGTGCTGATCATCAGCTGGCTGCTCGGGGGCTTTGCCTTCCACGTTGGCGGCGATGCCATCCACATCATAATTGTAATAGCGGTTATTTTGTTATTATTTAACCTTTTTGGCAACCATTCGGATTCGTACAGGCGAAGGTGGTGGTAAGCCACTTGCCTGTTTGCTTTTTAATTCATGATGGATTTTAGCGCCTCGCACAATACCCCTATCTCTTCTACTGTATTATAATAATGCACCGATGCCCGTACAATGCTGGTTAGGTGGTGTTTATTCATATAGATAAGGGTTGATACCGCTTTGCCGACGGATACATTGATTTGTTTTTCGGCCAGCAGGTTTTTTACGGTCGCGCTGTCAATCCCTTTTACGGAAAAGGTAACAATGCCGCATTTTTGATCGCCGGTGTCGTGAACGGTTATGCCTTCGATATTTTCCAGCTGGTTGCGCAACAGTCCGGCTAAATATTGTATGCGCAGCCAGATCCTGTCAACTCCAATATTAAGGGCGTATTCTACTGCCTTGCCGAGGCCCAGGAGCAGGGCGCGATTTTTTTCGTAAAGCTCGAAGCGGCGCGCATCATCGCGCACTTTAAAATCATCTTCAGTAACTACGGCCGCTGTGGAGCCGTCGATAAAGGTAAGTTTTAATTGATCCTGAACGGCTTTTCGCACAAACAAAAAACCTGTTCCACGGGGCGCCCGCAGGTATTTGCGCCCGGTTACGACCAGCATATCGCAGCCGATCTCTTTTACATCAACCGGTATTTGCCCGGCGCTCTGGCAGGCATCTACCAAATATAAAATACCATATTTGTGCGCTATTTGGCCAATTGCCACAATGGGGATCATGCCGCCAGCGGTGGATGGGATGTGCGTAACCGCGATGAGTTTGGTTTTTGGCGAAATGGCTTCTTCCAGCGCGGATAACGAGAAGTTACCCTGCTCGTCATTCGGGATCACTTTTATTTCGATTCCCAATGTTTTTTTGGCGTTCAATAAACCGATAAGGTTGGTTACATATTCCATTTCGGTACTGAGCACCACGTCCCCCGGTTTAAAATCAACACCGTTAAATGCAAGGATCCATGCAGTACTTGCGTTTTCAACCAGTGCAATTTCATTGGTTTCAGCATTAATAAGGCGCGCTACCAGGGTATAGGTGTCATCCAGTTGCTGTTTGTATTTGGCCTCTGTTTCGTAGCCACCGCATGCGGCTTCTGCATTTAAATAGTTGATCACTGTATCCACCACCACGTCAGGCGGCAGCGAGGACCCCGCATTATTGAAGTGGACCTTTTGCGCTGTCCCTTTTGTTGCAGCCCTAAATTGTTGAACTTCCTGTTCGCTGATTAAAGTCAGTTCCATTTTATTGGTATTTGTGTACAACAAAGTAAAAAGATCTACCAATAATAAAACAGATGCAGAAGTTGTGGTTTTAGGCATAACAGATTGTTTTTTTACTGCCTAAATACTTAACGAGAAAGACTTCAAACTTTTAAATAAAGATTTGTTATTTTTGACCCATCAAATAAAAAAACATATGGATTTTCCGGCTGGATTAAAATACACAAAAGACCACGAGTGGATTAAAGTAGAAGGCAACGAAGCTACGATAGGCATCACCGAATTTGCACAGCGCGAATTGGGCGACATTGTTTATATTGATATCAACTCGTTGGGTAAAGAGGTTGCTAAAGATGAAGTTTTTGGTACGGTTGAAGCGGTTAAAACCGTTTCGGACTTGTTTATGCCGGCTGCCGGTACTATTAACGAGCTAAACCCAGCGCTTGACAAACAGCCGGAACTGGTTAATTCTGATCCGTACGGCGAAGGCTGGATGGTTAAAGCTACCCTGAATGACGTTGCTGACCTGGAGAGTTTATTATCAGCCGAAAGTTATAAATCATTGATAGGCGTTTAAAAAGCTTTGGAAATATTACAGGCCCGCAATTTTTGCGGGCCTTGTTTGTTTATTTCGACTGAAGGTACTGTAAACGAGCGCCTGTATTTCTTTAATTAGCCAGGAAACAATTCACCCGGACATTATCGTATAAACAGTTGATAATAATGATTTACCTATTGAATAGCATTGGGTGCCATAATGAGTTTTAACATTTGGCTGTTTGACAATGCCAACCGGATTTTTCTGGCGTAAACGAATTATAAAACAATAACCAATAGCGGTATAAATTATGAAAAAGAACGCGTTAATAATTATTGGCTTACTGTGTTTAATCTCGCTGTCATCATGCGGTATATTTAAAGGCTGTGGATGCCCTAAATTCGGATCCGTTAAAACCCAGCCGACAGGGAACACCGTATATCACAGTTAAAAAAATGACTTTGAGCACATTTAAATGTGACGAAGATCACGTAATCTTATTTGGATTAAATTTAAATAAGCTCTATCTTTGATTAAGATTTATATTAATTATGACGCTTTCAGAACTTGTACCAGGCCAAATGGGAATTGTAAAAGAGTTTACAGACCTTGAAATGTCAGTAAAATTGATGGAAATGGGATGCTTGCCCGGTGAACAGGTTACTGTAGCCCGCATTGCCCCCATGGGCGACCCGATTGCCATCAATGTATCAGGGTACCAGCTTAGCCTTCGTAAATTTGAAGCGTCGACCATTGTTTTGCAGTAGTTTTTAGCCTCTTGAAAACCGATCTGAGAGTTGCACTTGTAGGAAACCCAAACACCGGTAAATCAACTCTTTTTAACACACTAACCGGTTTAAATCAAAAAATTGGAAATTTCCCCGGTGTAACTATTGATAAAAAAACAGGCTTCTGTTCATTATCAGACGGGCGTAATGCCGAAATCATCGACCTGCCCGGCACCTATAGCCTCTATCCGAAAAGCCAGGACGAATCCATTGTATTTTCCATCTTAGCAGACAAAGCCAATCCGCTTACGCCCGACCTGGTTGTGGTGATTATTGACGCTACCAACCTTAAACGGAACCTGTTGCTTTATACCCAGGTTGCCGACCTGAAAATACCGGTCATCATCGCGCTGAATATGATGGACCTGGCAAAAAAAAGCAACATAGAAATAAACGTCGATCTTTTTGCAAAAAAGCTGGGCGTGCCCGTTGTTCCGATTGCGGCAAGAAAGGGTGAGGGGATTGAAAAATTAAAAGAAGCGATCACTTTTGCAAATAAAATAGCTTTACAGTCGGAATCGATTGATATAGAAGTTATCGCGCCTGAGTTGATCGCGAAGATCAGCAATGAGTTTAATATTGAAAATCCGTACTATGCCCTGCAGTTGGCGCACCAGCACGAGACCATAAAATTTATTTCGGCAAGCGAGAGCGACCGCATAGAAGAACTTGAGCATGAATTTTCTTTCCATTCGCAAAAGGCGCAGGGTAAGGAAACTATCGCCCGGTATAATTTTATAAACGAGCTCCTTTATGATACTGTAAAGATCCCTGAAACAGCGAAAGACGAAACCGTAAGCAACAAGATCGATAAGGTGCTAACCCATCGTGTTTTCGGGTTGTTCATCTTCATGGGCATCCTTTTGTTTATGTTCCAGTCTATTTTTGCCTGGTCGGCCTATCCGATGGAGCTTATTGCCGATGCTTTTGTTTGGGTGCAAAACGCATTGCACAGCCTGTTGCCTGCCGGCCCGTTAACGGGTTTGGTTGTTGATGGCGTTATCGGCGGTTTGAGCGGTGTAATGGTATTTATCCCGCAGATAGCCATCCTGTTTGCTTTTATTTCCATTTTGGAGGATACTGGTTACATGTCGCGGGTTACGTTTATGATGGATAAGCTGATGCGCAAGGTTGGCCTGAACGGGAAGTCAGTAGTGCCGCTGATCGGCGGTTTCGCCTGTGCGGTGCCGTCTATCATGAGTACCCGCACCATCGAAAACTGGAAAGACAGGATGATCACCATAATGGTTACGCCACTGGTAACCTGTTCGGCCCGTTTGCCTATTTATACTTTGCTGATAGCCCTGGTAGTACCCAACCGTAATGTTTGGTGGATTTTTAATATGCAGGGCCTGGCCCTTACGGGGATGTATATTTTCAGCCTCTTCTCAGCAGTAGTTGTTGCCTTTGCATTTAAACTGATTTTAAAAGGGCGCGAACGCGGATATTTCATTATGGAGCTGCCTGTTTATCGTATGCCCCGCTGGAATAATGTTGCTTATAGCATGTACGAACGTTCAAAAGCCTTTGTGGTGCAGGCCGGTAAGGTGATCATTGCGATATCGGTGATATTGTGGGTCTTGGCCTCCTATGGCCCGGGTGACCGTTTTGTAAAGATCGAACAAAAATATAGTAAGCTTGAATACCGGAAGCAACTTACCCCTGATGAGCGGGTTAAAGCCATCAATTCCGAGAAACTGGAAAACTCCTACGCCGGTGTGCTGGGCCATGTTATTGAGCCGGCCATAAAACCGCTTGGTTTCGATTGGAAAATAGGGATCGCGCTTATTACCTCATTTGCCGCGCGCGAAGTATTTGTTGGCACAATGGCCACCATTTATAGCGTAGAAGGCAGTGCCGAAAAAATGGAAACGGTGCAGAAAAAAATGAAGTCGGCAAAAGATTCGCAGACAGGGCAACCGGTATTTTCCGTGGCAGTTGCTTTTTCATTGATGATGTTTTACGCCTTTGCCATGCAGTGCGCCAGTACTGTTGCTGTGGTTTACCGCGAAACCAAAAACTGGCGCTGGCCGGCCATACAATTTGCGTATATGACGGTTTTAGCTTATGCCGCAAGTTTTATTGCCTATCATTTGTTGAAATAAAGGCGATCAGCAACCTCTTTTTCGCTTCAAAAACTAAAGTCCCCGCCAGTTTTATGGCTCCAGGTGCCGTTTAGGTTTAAGGTATAAAATTTGATGGTTCTCCCATTCAACACACCCATGACTCCTGTTTTAAGGTAACAAATTCCATCAGTATCATTTGGGCTGATAAAGTCGCGGCCCGGTACATAGGTCCAGGCTCCCTGGTCGTTGATCGAATAAAACTTTATCGTTTTTCCTTTCCTGATACCAACATAGTTACTAATGGGGCTGAACGCTTCGTCTACATCGGATGGGATGATAAAGTCTTTTATTATGGAGCGCGTCCAGCTTCCGTCTTTGTGGGTGTCATAAAATTTCACTGTTCTTCCGTTTCTTACCCCAACGGTGGACATGCTGAATGAAAATATATCGTCAATGTCAGCGGGGCTTGTAAAGTCTTTGCCATTGCTGTAACTCCAAATTCCCTGCTCATTTGTCATGTAAAACTTTACGTTGTTTCCATTTTTGGCGCCAACATAAGGGCCCGTGAAATGGAATACCCCGTTAATGCTTTCAGGGCTTACAAAATCTTTTCCGGAGCTGTAATTCCAGGTTTTTTGATCAGGCGTTTCGTAGAATTTTACAGTCCGGCCTTCCCTGATCCCTATGAACTTATAGTTAAAAAAGAATACCTGCGGATTTGATGAATTTTTGCACCCCGAAAATATGATTACAATAATTGCTATTGAAAAGGCTATGGCGATTTTTTTTATCATAATCACGATTAGTTTGTTGCGCTAAATTTAAATTCCAAATTTCAAAAGTGGCCTATATAATTCACTTATAATTCCGGATGCAAGAATAAGTTTTTATTTAAAAAGTTTAAAATTGCTTTCATCTTCCTTTTGCAGGTGTTTTATCCTTTCGTGCCAAACCCCTATCTTTGTAACGAGGTAAAAATTGGATAAAGTAAAAATTCTTGAAACCTATCTTCCGCCTGATGCTGCGCCGCTCATCGGCCGGTGGATAGACTACTTTAAATGCGAATTTAAAATTTCGCGTAACCGCAATAGTAAGTTTGGTGATTACAGGCCCCCGCATGACGGTAAAGGGCATCGCATATCTGTTAATTATGATTTAAACCAGTATGCTTTCCTCGTTACTACCGTACACGAATTTGCGCACCTGCATACCTGGAACGAGCATAAGCACAAAGCCAAACCACACGGTACTGAATGGAAGAACAATTTTAAAAAAATGATGCAGCCTTTTTTTGAAAAGGAAATCTTTCCCGCTGATATTAAACATGCTATCACCAGCTATTTGAATAACCCTGCTGCGTCAAGCTGTTCAGACCTTACTTTATACAGGTCCTTGCGCAAATATGATGCGCCGAAGGAATCCATACACACGGTTGAAAAGTTGCCGATTAAAGCGGTCTTTAAGCTTAAGGATGGTCGGATCTTTCTGAAGGAAGAGAAACTGCGCAAGCGCTATAAGTGTATTGAAGTTAGTTCAAAACGGGTTTATTTATTCAGCCCGGTGGCTGAGGTAGAGTTGATAAATGAGTAGCGCATGGTAAAGCCATCAAAGCATTCAATCTTATCATATGGATAATATAATTATTAATAAAACGGTTGATTTTGTGCAGCAAACCCTTAAAGATGCCGAAGGTGGGCATGATTGGTGGCATATTCACCGGGTTTGGAAAAATGCAAAACTTATCGCAGAAACCGAACAAGCCGATTTACTTGTTGTTGAACTGGCCGCGCTGCTTCATGATATTGCCGACAGTAAATTTCATGGAGGTAACGAAGAACTGGGCCCTGCTGTAGCAGGTGATTTTTTACGCAGTATAACTGTAAGTGAACCGGTTGTTGAACACGTTCAGCAGATCATCAGGCATATATCCTTTAAGTCGGGTTTTGAAAAGAGTGATTTTCATTCGATGGAATTAGCAATTGTTCAGGACGCTGACCGTCTCGATGCTATTGGCGCCATTGGAATTGCAAGAGCGTTTAGTTATGGCGGCTTTAAAGGCCGGGAAATTTACAACCCCGACATTAAGCCAAATTTGAATATGACGAAGGAGGATTATAAAAATTCTGCGGCACCCACCATCAACCATTTTTACGAAAAACTGTTACTCCTTAAAGATAAAATGAATACCCAAACTGGCAGAAGATTAGCTGAACAAAGAAATAGCTTTATGGAAAGCTATTTAAAGCAGTTTTATTCGGAGTGCTAATATACTTCCTGACGCTACCACAAAGCTTTTTTTGACTAAAGAATAATTCAAGCTGGAACTAATTATAAATAAAATTTAGACGTGTCTAAAAAAAATATTAGTTTTGTTTAAATTATTAAACCTGATGTTGTGTTTATAATAAAACAACATCAGGTTTATATGGGTTTAATACCTTCGGAACTAATTTGACATGATAAAAAAGCTATATGTATTTATACTAAGCCTGATCGCTGCCCAGGTAAATTATGCGCAGGATACGGTTAAAACGGAAAACTACAGTTTCCATTTCCAGCAAACCATTATTACACAGGATAAGCCGGGCTTTCGTGCAGATTACAGTGGACGTAACAGTTTGTCCCCATTAGCTGAAACCCAAACTTCCATTACCGCTACTTTTTTCGGGAATGCGCGGTTATGGAAAGGCTCCCAGGTAACTTTTGATCCTGAGCTTTCAGGTGGCGCAGGTTTAAGCCAAACCCTTGGTGTCGCGGGTTTCCCCAATGGAGAAACTTTTAGGGTTGGAGGAGTTCAAAATAAGATTTACATAGGCCGTTTGTTTTTTCAGCAAAACTTTGAGTGGGGAAAAGAAAAAGACACCCTTGAAAGTGAACAGCTGCAGTTAGCCGGGTTACGGAGCAAACGGTATTTCTCTGTCGGTATCGGTAAATTTAATATGGGCGATTTTTTTGATCAGAATAATTTTAGTCACGACCCGCGTTCCCAATTTATGAACTGGGCGCTGATGGATAATGCTGCCTGGGATTATCCCGCCAACACGCGTGGTTATGTTTTGGGTGCCTATACTGAATTCGGTCAACCGACCTGGACATTGCGGTTTGCGTTTACCTTGAATGTTACGCAGGCAAATTCATCTACCTGGGATGCCAAAATAGGCAAAGCCAATACGCAAACCGTTGAATTTGAAAAGAGGTATACTATTGACGGCCAAAAAGGTACTTTACGCATTTTAGGCTTTTTAAATAATGGCAAATTTGGAAACTACGAACAGGCCATCGCATTGAATGCTGCAGCACCGAACGTTGATACGACGCAGGCCTACGGACGCCATAAAGTCGGATTTGGTGTAAATGCGGACCAGTACCTGACCAAATATTTTGGTGTATTCGCCAAAGCCAGTTACAACGATGGCCATACCCAAACCTGGTTTTTTACGGAGATTGACCGCTCTATTACCTTTGGAGGACTTTTAAAAGGAACCGGCTGGAAAAGAAAAGATGATGAAATGGGGCTGGCGTTTATTGGCAATGGCCTTTCTGCACCACATCGCCAATACTTGGCGGATGGCGGCTACGGTTTTTTAATAGGCGATGGAAAACTGAATTATGCGCCGGAAATGATCGCCGAATTTTATTATAAGCTGAATGCCTATCAAAATAAATTCTTTTTAAGCCCTGATTATCAGTTCATCATGAATCCGGCCTATAATCACGACAGGGGGCCCGTAAATGTATTTTCAATCAGGGCGCATATTGAGTTTTAAATAACCTTTGTCAGATTTACGAAGTTTCCAGAACTTCGTAAATCTATTTGCCAACGTTAAATTTTGTTAAACAGGTAACCTTTCTTTGGCTTTATTGTCAAAAGAAATATAGCCGTTAAATTGTTTTATTAAAAAGT
>NZ_CAIWNH010000580.1 GCF_903913935.1 uncultured Mucilaginibacter sp. | reverse complement strand
TCCTTTTTTAACCGGGTAAAACGGTATAAGGGTTTTTTTATTCTCCTGGTAATAGGGAGTTTACCGCTGTTTGCCAGGGCTCAAAAAAATCGGAGGTTTTTGCATCTTGACACCGCTAACCTGCAGGGGGAGTAACCCGTAATAACGCAGCCCCATGCCTATTAATAGTTTTGGTATAGGTATTTTCGAAGGCGCCTTCATTTTGTTTTCCCCAAAGGTTCCGTACTTTGATGTTTCCCTTAAGCCCGATTGATGCAAAGTCGATTATCACATCTTGCGCGGTGTCACCAGTGTTAAATAATGCAACATAAATATCCCGGCTTTTCGGTACATGGGAATACCAAACCATGCTACCCTCTTTTTTATACAATTGCTTTGGATCGACACCTTGCTGGTCAACACCCAGCACTTCAGGATTGGTAAATAATTTCCGCTCGATCTGCCGGTTCTCCGGCAAATTCCCCCCGATCATCAGCGGCGAACGGAAAATACACCAGAAAGTCATATGGGTATAAAGTTCGTCATCAGTAAACCTGCTGTAACGCTCATTACTTACCGGCCCGCGTTTTGATAGTTTGCCAATTTGCAGCATATCACAATCAGGCCAGTGCCCCTTGCCTCCAATTCCTTCCCAGCGTTTTGCATAATCAAACATATGCAGTATTTCCTTCCAATTATCCCAAAAGTCATCGGCCATGCGCCACATATTGGCGTTTTTAGTCACATGTTCAGCCTCACTTACCGGCGTTTCCCCCGGCGAAATGCTTAAAACGATCGGCCTTCCGCATTGCCAGATCGCTTTCCGGTACCCTTCTATTTCTTTTTTGTGGTAGGGCCGCGCTATATCATCAACCTTAATAAAATCAACACCCCAGGACGCATAAAGTTTAAGCAGCGAGTTAAGATAGGCCTGCGCCCCGGCGTTGTCCATATTTATACCATACATGTGATTTAACCAGTCGCATTTTGAGCTGGTATCAGCTATCATATCCGCGGTAATGCCGTTGGTTCCTAAAACAGGCGATTTTGCCCAAACTGCCTGGCGAGGAATCCCCCGCATTACATGTATCCCGAATTTTAACCCAAGTTGATGAACATACGCAGCTAAAGGTTTAAACCCATGGCCGCCAAATGCTGACGGGAATTTGTCAGTTTGAGGTAAAAGACGTCCCCATTTGTCCATGGTTAACCAGGGAATAAACGAGCCATCCTGTAAGTTTTTTTGATAGGGATTACCAATATTACTGCCCGGCGGGTTATCATACGACCATAAAAAATCGACCACAACGTATTGCCAGCCGTAAGGCTTCAAATATTTGGCCATATAACAGGCATTTGCTTTAACTTCATTTTCATGCACTGCCGAGCCGAAGCAGTTATAGCTGTTCCATCCCATTGGAGGAGTTGTCGCCGGGTTTGCTTTTTGTGCATAACTATTTGCACCCACCATGCAGAAAAATAGCAAAAAAGATCTGAATTTCATTTTTACAGCGTTATGTTTATTTATGGTTAATAATTAGAAACCTGGTCCTTATTTCTTTAAATGTTTTTAAATGTTGCTTTTAATGTTTCTGTCGCGAGACTTTTTCGTTCGGCAAAAAAGGCACACGGCAACTGATTCCGGAACCATGCCTTTATATAAAGCTTCTTCAACCGTTTTTACAGGTAAAGGGTTTGTCTGTTGACAATATCCTTATAGGTTTTATAATAATTGTTAAAATAACACTTATTGTTTATGAAAAACAAGTAATGCAAAAAATATTTTAAATGTTTTAAGAGGGTGTACTGCTTTCTTCGTTTCGAAAACATCTTTTTAGTATTGAAAGAATAAATATTGTTATTTCCTTTTTTCCGGGAGAGCAAAATGAAAGCGAATTTTGCAAACAAGAATTCTTATGTAGATTTAAGTCCTGTAATTATAAACTTCAGCCAATATGAATAATAGCCCCCTGGCAACAGGTATTAAATTTAATACACCATACATTTTGGGCATTTCCTTTGTTTCGGCCCTTGGCGGATACCTTTTTGGGTTTGATTTTGCCGTGATAGCCGGTGCACTTCCCTTTTTACGGATAGCCTTTCATTTGTCACCGGTATGGGAGGGTTTTTTGACCGGGACATTGGCGTTAGGCTGCATCGCTGGGTGTTTATTGGCTGGTAATACAGCAGATCGTTATGGACGAAAGCCAGGGTTGATCATTTCGGCAGCAATTTTTGCGGTTTCCTCTTTAGGGATGGCGTTTTCTCCACATTTGCCGGAGTTTTTAATCATGCGCTTTTCAGCAGGGATAGGGGTAGGAATGGCCTCAATGCTAAGTCCGCTTTATATTGCCGAAGTTTCGCCAGCTAATGTTCGCGGACGAAATGTAGCCATCAATCAATTAACAATTGTGCTCGGGATCTTAATCACTAACTTGGTAAATTATATGCTTGCAGGTAACGGTACTGCTACCTGGCGTTGGATGTTTGGCCTTGGGTTTATACCATCGTCCCTTTTTTTATTGGGTGTTTTGTTCCTGCCCGAAAGCCCGCGTTGGTTGTTAAAAGCAGGGCATACCCAAAAGGCCACGGCCATCCTTGCAAAGATCGGGTCACCTGAATTTGTAAGACAATCATTATTGGAGATCGGAAAAACTGTAAAACAGGTTGAAACAGGTTCTTTTAGGGCTGTTTTCGCCAAATCTGTGCGGCCTGCCATCGTGGTGGGCATTACATTGGCCGTTTTTCAACAGTTCTGCGGTATCAATGTGGTCTTTAATTACACCTCTACAATTTTCAAATCCATCGGGGCCAACCTTGATAAGCAATTGCTGGAGACTGTAGCCATTGGCATAGTCAATACGCTATTTACATTACTGGCGATGTGGCAGGTAGATAAATTGGGGCGGCGACCGTTAATGCTGATCGGTTCGCTGGGGTTGTCAGCAGTTTATGTTGTTCTGGCTTTTTTACTGATGGAGCAGGCAGGCGTTTTTGTTATCTCGGTTTTTGTATTGCTGGCAATTGGCTTGTATGCAACTTCGCTGGCGCCGGTAACCTGGGTGATCATTTCTGAAATTTTCCCCAATAATATTCGGGGCAAAGCGTCGTCAGTGGCCATCGTCAGCCTTTGGGTTGCCTATTTTATTCTTGTGTTTACTTTTCCTATTCTGGCCGAATGTTTGGGCACCTATGGGCCTTTCTATTTATATGCAGCCATCTGCCTTGCTGGTTTTTTCTTTATAAAATTCAAAGTAAAAGAAACAAAGGGCCAGACACTGGAGGAACTGGAGCAGAATTTGATCAGGCATTGATCGCAATGGCAAAGCATTCATAAAAAAGACAAACCTTTGCTATTTGCCATTTTATTTCTTGAGGGAAAAATTCAATAAAGGCGGGTTTTTTAATTTGTCTATTAAAATTGAAAAATGTTGATTTTTTGTATAATTATTATTGGAAAGTAACGTATTACTTACCAATAATAATGTTGAATGATTGAATTACAATTAAGTTCCCCTTATTTTTTGAATAAAAATAATTTAGATGCAACGGCATAACGCCAAAATGGAGACGAGTCTCCGGGGGGGGGTCTTAAATGTTTAGGTAGTCCACATTGGTTTTTAGTCTTAATTCTGCCGTTTTAAGCTAAATTTTTAATAATCAATAATAAATATGAAAAAAAACTATTGAGTTAGCAATGTTTTTTCCAACTTGCACCCCCGTTTGATTCTATTACGATTAAATTAAAATATATAAAGATGAGTACCACTCCGACGACCCTGTTTGATAAAGTATGGGATGCGCACGTAGTCAAAAAAATTGAAGATGGACCGGATGTTTTTTACATCGACAGGCATTTTATTCACGAAGTAACAAGCCCGGTGGCATTCCTGGGTTTAAAAAACAGGGGAGTGCCTGTATTATTCCCCGAAAAAACTTTTGCGACTGCCGACCATAATACGCCAACCATTAACCAGCATTTACCTGTACAGGATCCGCTTTCGGCTAACCAGTTAAAAGCGCTGGAAGATAATTCGGCCAAATACGGTATATCACACTGGGGGCTTAACAACCCTAAAAACGGTATTGTACACGTTGTTGGTCCCGAAAACGGTATTACTCAACCAGGCATGACCATCGTTTGCGGCGATTCTCATACTTCAACGCATGGTGCTTTTGGTGCCATAGCGTTCGGGATCGGTACCTCTGAAGTGGAAATGGTACTTTCTTCGCAGTGTATCATGCAGCCCAAGCCTAAAAAGATGCGGATTTTGATCGATGGAAAGCTTGGTAAAGGTGTCACACCCAAAGATGTCGCCTTATTTATCATTTCGCAGATCACCGCCAGCGGCGCAACAGGCTATTTTGTTGAATATGCCGGCGAAGTTTTCGAACAAATGAGCATGGAGGGCAGAATGACCGTTTGTAACCTTTCTATCGAAATGGGTGCACGCGGCGGCATGATCGCCCCGGATGATACTACTTTTGCATATCTTAACGGCAAAGAAAAGGCGCCTAAAGGCGCTGCATGGGAAACTGCTTTGGCTTACTGGAAAACATTGAAAACAGATGCTGATGCAACCTTTGATAAAGAACTGCATTATCATGCCGCTGAAATTGAGCCCCAGATCACCTACGGAACTAACCCGGGTTTGGGTACTGCCATAACAAAGAATATCCCGACTGCTGCGGACTTAAACGAAGGTGAATCTTCCTATAAAAAATCCTTGGCTTATATGGGCTTTGCCGAGGGCGAGCAGATCATTGGCAAAAAGGTGGATTACGTATTCCTCGGAAGCTGCACCAACGGACGCATTGAGGATTTCAGGGCGTTTTCATCTATTGTTAAAGGGAGAAAGAAAGCCGATAACATTACTGCCTGGCTGGTTCCCGGATCGCATATTGTGGAAAGTCAGATCAAAGAAGAAGGAATCCTTGATATTCTTACTGAAGCAGGGTTTCAATTACGTCAGCCCGGCTGTTCAGCTTGCCTGGCAATGAATGATGACAAGGTACCTGCGGGTAAATATGCGGTAAGTACCAGTAACCGTAACTTTGAAGGCCGCCAGGGCCCCGGAAGCAGAACTTTGCTGGCAAGCCCGTATGTGGCTGCGGCAGCTGCTGTTACCGGTGTGGTAACCGACCCAAGAGAGTTTTTATAAGAATTGAAGATCATAGTTTACAAAGCATAGTATTAAAAATGGCTTACGATAAGTTTACAGTATTGAGAAGTACTGCGGTGCCTTTGCCGATTGAGAATGTGGATACCGACCAGATCATTCCGGCCCGTTTTCTGAAAGCTACAGAGCGTAAAGATTTTGGCGATAATTTATTCAGGGATTGGCGCTACAATCCTGATAATACACCTAAAAAAGATTTTATTTTAAATGACGGCACCTATTCAGGCAAAATACTGGTAGGTGGAAAAAATTTTGGTAGTGGCAGCAGTCGCGAACATGCGGCATGGGCCATATATGATTATGGCTTCCGTTGTGTGGTGTCAAGTTTTTTTGCGGACATTTTTAAAAACAATTCCCTTAATATCGGGATCCTTCCGGTGCAGGTGAGCCCCGAATTTCTGGACAAGATATTTACCGCTGTACTGGCTGATCCTAAAACAGAATTGGAAATTGATCTGCCTGCACAAACAATAGCTATCGGGGGTACAGATGATAAAGAGTCTTTTGCAATTAACGGCTACAAAAAGCATAATATGCTGAATGGTTTTGATGATATTGATTATCTGCAGGCGATGAAGAGCGAAATAGCAGCTTTTTCTGGAAAAAGTTTCTATTAGAATTATAAACACGGATCTCATTTTTTTTGACGCAAATGCAGCCTTTTATTGAAATAATGGATACCACCCTGCGCGATGGTGAACAAACCAGCGGTGTATCATTTTCCTCTTCCGAAAAATTAACCATAGCGCAGCTTTTATTGACCGAAGTTAAAGTCGACCGTATCGAGGTGGCTTCTGCAAGGGTTTCCAAAGGGGAATTTAAAGCGGTAAAAGGAATTACCGATTGGGCCAGGGCCAACGGTTTTATTGATAAAATTGAGGTGCTTACCTTTACCGATGGGAAGACTTCGATCGATTGGATGATCGAGACTGGCGCGAAGGTAATGAACCTGCTTACAAAAGGCTCATTAAACCATTTAACCTATCAATTAAAAAAAACACCTGAACAGCATTTTAAGGATGTTGCAGAGTCTATAGCCTATGCAGTTGATAAAGATATCGCGGTAAATGTTTACCTGGAAGACTGGAGCAATGGTATGCGCAGTTCGCAGGAATATGTGTACGAATACCTTGATTTTTTATCAACCCAACCCGTAAAAAGAATTTTGCTGCCTGATACTTTAGGTATTTTGATCCCGTCGGAAACACGGGATTATTTAAGGCCGATCATCCAGCGTTATCCCGGGATCCATTTTGATTTTCATGCGCATAATGATTATGACCTGAGTATAGCCAACGTTTTAGAAGCCATATACGCTGGTGTAAAAGGCCTCCATTTAACCATCAATGGTATGGGCGAACGGGCAGGTAATGCACCACTCGCAAGCGCTATAGCCGTAATAAACGACTATGTAAAAGAGGTTAAAACCAACGTAGACGAAAAAGAACTTTATAAGGTTAGCAAGCTCGTTGAAACATTCTCCGGTTTCCGTGTGCCGGTAAACAAACCGGTAGTAGGGGAGAATGTTTTTACCCAAACTGCAGGCATCCATGCCGATGGCGACAAAAAGAATAACTTATATTTTAACAAACTGATGCCCGAGCGCTTCGGGCGCGAGCGTAAGTATGCTTTGGGCAAAACCAGCGGCAAGGCGAATATTGAAAATAACCTGCAACAGTTGGGGATTATTTTATCGCAGGAAGACCTTAAAAAGGTAACTGACAGGATCATTGACCTGGGCGATAAAAAGGAAGTAGTTACACAATCGGACCTGCCTTATATCATCTCCGACATATTGGACAGCAGTGCCATCGAGGAAAAGATCATTGTTCAAAACTATGTTTTAACACATTCAAAAGATCTGCGGCCTTCAGTTACTCTTAAAATTAGTATCGAAGGGGAAATATTCGAAGAGCACGCACAGGGTGATGGGCAGTATGATGCATTTATGAATGCTTTGAAAATGATCTACTGTAAAAAGGAAAGGGAATTGCCTGTTTTGACGGATTATGCCGTACGCATCCCGCCGGGAGGTAAATCCGATGCTTTGTGCGAAACGATCATTACCTGGGACTATAAGGGTCATGAATTTAAAACAAGGGGGTTAGATAGCGATCAAACTGTTTCAGCTATCAAGGCGACGCAAAAAATGCTTAACCAGATATAGGCAGGCCTTTATCGATTAGGCCTGTTTCAGTTTTATTATTGCAGCTTAACTCGATTGGATATGAAAGCAGAAATCGTACTTCCGCATCAGTGTATGTTGGGCGAGGGCTCGGTTTGGGATTCAAAACGCGGCGTCATCTGCTGGATTGATATTTTAAACGGTGAAATTCACGAATATTCGCCCGAATCGGAAAAACATAAAATCATTCCTGTAAATCAAATGATTGGCGCGGCAGTAATTTGCCGTGACGGTAATTTTTTAGCTGCATTGAAAAACGGGTTTGGGTTTGTAAACCGGGAAACCGGTGATGTAAACATGCTGGCAAACCCTGAGAGCCATATTCCCGGCAACCGGTTTAACGATGGCAAGTGCGGCCCCGACGGCAGGTTTTGGGCGGGAACCATGTCGCATACCGATGAACCGGAGAAAGGCAGTTTTTATGTATTCGGTACCGATCACTCAGTAACAAAAAAGATTAGCAATGTATCCATCTCAAACGGCATGGCCTGGCGCGCTGATCACAAAATATTTTACTATATCGATACGCCAACATTTACAGTAGCGGCTTACGATTATGATAAAAATACCGCAGAATTAGACAACAAAAGGGTTGTCATCAACATTCCGGAGGAAGATGGCTCGCCGGATGGCATGACGATTGACAGCGACGGAATGCTATGGATAGCGCATTGGGACGGATGGCAAATAACCCGCTGGGACCCGGATACAGAAAAAAAACTAATGAGTATCCGGCTCCCCGCTGCCAGGATAACCTCCTGTGCGTTTGGCGGCGACGATTTGGAGGACCTGTACATCACATCGGCCCGAACAGGCTTAACCAATGATCAACTGGCAGAGCAGCCTTTAGCAGGCTCCCTGTTCGTCATAAAAAATATTGGATACAAGGGACTCCCGGGATTTGAATTCGGAAGTTGAGATAGATCCAGGAATCAAGAACCAAGAGTCAAGACTAACCTGTATAAATCTTAAATCCTGGCTCTTGTTTCTTGACTCTTTCCCTAAACGTTAAACCTGAAATGCATGATGTCTCCATCCTGCACGATATAGGTTTTTCCTTCTACGCCTAGTTTACCGGCTTCTTTGATGGCCGCATCCGATCCATTGTATTTTACAAAGTCTTCGTATTTGATCACTTCGGCGCGGATGAAACCTTTTTCAAAATCGGTATGGATAACACCCGCGGCTTGTGGTGCGGTAAATCCCTGTGTAATGGTCCATGCCCTTACTTCCTGCACACCGGCAGTAAAATAAGTGGCTAGGTTAAGCAGTTTATAAGCAGCTTTGATGAGTTTGTTTACGCCTGATTCTGAAAGACCAAGGTCCTCCAAAAACATCTGGCGTTCCTCGTAGGTATCCATTTGTGCAATTTCCGATTCAATTTGTGCCGAGATGATCAGCACTTCTGCATTTTCTTCCTTTACGGCAGCTTTAACCCTGTCAACATAGGCATTGCCTGTGTTGACCGAAGCTTCATCAACATTACAAACATACATTACGGGCTTTGCGGTAAGCAGCCATATATCGGCAATATATTCTTTATCTTCCTCGGCTACCGGGGCAGTACGGGCAGATTTACCTGCAAGCATATGGTTTTTGTAGACGGTTAAAACATCAAAGGTCTTTTTCGCTTCTTTATCACCGCCCGTTTTGGCCATTTTCTCTACCTTCTGGATCTTTTTCTCTATCGAGTCAAGGTCTTTCAGTTGTAATTCTGTATCAATGATCTCTTTGTCGCGGATAGGGTCGACTGATCCGTCAACATGGATCACGTTGTCATTATCAAAACAACGCAGCACATGTATAATAGCATTGGTTGAGCGGATATTGGCTAAAAACTGGTTGCCCAGGCCTTCACCTTTGCTGGCGCCTTTTACCAACCCCGCTATATCAACAATTTCAATTACATTCGGAACTGTGTTTTTGGGTTTTACTATTTCAACCAGTTTGTTGAGCCGTTCATCCGGAACGGTGATCACTCCTACG
This sequence comes from uncultured Mucilaginibacter sp., assembly GCF_903913935.1. Classification (GTDB taxonomy): domain Bacteria; phylum Bacteroidota; class Bacteroidia; order Sphingobacteriales; family Sphingobacteriaceae; genus Mucilaginibacter. The sequence goes on along the minus strand of NZ_CAIWNH010000580.1, from coordinate 2,757 downwards.
TTTGGCTCGATAGTACAAAACGGAAAATTCGCCGCCTGTGCTTTGGCGTTCGATAAGCAATTAAAAAGTGTTGATTTACCCACATTCGGCAAACCTACTATACCACATTGTAAACCCATATTGGTTGATTAAGTTGATTAGTGAGTGGTTGATTAAGTTAGAAGAATAGTCAATTAAATATAATAACTTAATCAACCTATTCAACCCAATTAACCATTCTCAAATTTGCCGCAAAGATAAAATAAAAAATGGCCTGCGAATTGAAAAGTTAAAGCTGATTGTGCCAGGACATGCCTTTAAACAAAAAAGCCTGCTTTGGGCAGGCTTCTCTTCGTTTAGTAATTAGTTTAGATTGTTTGGTTCATATCTCAAAAGAAAAATCATCATCGGTAGTTGTAGCTGTATTCGCAACTTCTGGTGATTCGTTAAACTCGTAGCGTTTTTCAACTACGTCCTGGTTTGCTTTGATGTAATCAATGGTGCCCATTAAGCCTTCCGCAAACTTTTCAAAATCTTCCTTGTATAAAAAAATCTTGTGTTTAATAAAAACGCCATCTTCCAAACGCTTTTTACTTTCAGTAATAGTAACGTAATAATCGTTTGATCTGGTGGCCTTTACGTCAAAAAAATAAGTTCTCTTCCCGGCTCTCACCTTCTTTGAAAAAACCTCTTCACGCTCTCTGTTGTCAAATTCTCCCATATAAAATTGCTCTAACTAGTTTTTGGTTGGCATAAATATAAATAAATTTTCAAAGTACAAGTATCAAATCGAATATTATTGAGCGTTTTAAGCCTTTTATTTTTGTTTCGAATAGTTTTTTATACGTTTTCCTCTTCCTCAAGCAATTGCTTTTCGTATAATTCAAAATAAATGCCTTTTTTGTCCATTAAATATTGATGGTGCCCCTGTTCAATAATTTCACCTTTATCCATCACCAATATTTTATCCGCATTTTTTATGGTTGATATACGGTGCGCGATAATAATGCTTGTTTTGCCCAGCATGTTGCGGCCAAGGTTGTTCAGAATCTCTTCTTCGGTACGGGTATCCACCGCCGAAAGGCAATCGTCAAAAATAAGGATCTCAGGCTGTTTTACAATCGCCCTCGCGATGGATACACGCTGTTTCTGACCGCCCGAAAGCGTTATACCGCGTTCGCCTATCAGCGTTTCAAATCCTTTTTCAAGTTCCATAATATTGGCGTAAACCGCTGCGTCCCTGGCAGCCTGTTCAACGCGTGGCATCTCCAGTACATCAGCACTAAAGGCGATGTTGTTGGCAATAGTATCCGAAAAAAGAAATACATCCTGGGGCACAACACCAATTTGCGAGCGGTAACCTTCCAGGTTAAGTGACGCTATGGGGTGGCCATCAATAAATACATCGCCGCCGGTGCAATCATACATCCGCAGGATCAAATTGGCAATGGTTGATTTGCCTGAACCGGTACGACCGATAATGGCCACCATTTCGCCCGGATTTACTGTAAACGAAAGGTTTTTTAACGCTCTAATACCGGTATCAGGGTAAGTAAACGAAACATTGCTGAATTCTATTTTGCCCTTAATGTTTTGTTTTGCGACGTTAGGGGAGATGATCTCGGATTTTTCCTGCAAAAACTCGTTGATCCTTTTTTGCGATGCCGCGGCCCGCTGGATAAGCGAGGTAACCCAGCCTAATGATATTACCGGGAAGGTAAGCAGGTTAAGGTAAACGATAAACTCGGCAATGTTACCTGAGGTTATATTACCTTTCATCACCTCGATGCCCCCAATGTAAACCGTGATAATATTGCTTAAGCCAACCAGCATCAGCATAAGCGGGTAAAACAGGGCCTGTACTTTTACCAGTTCCATGGAGTGAGTTTTATAGTTTTCACTCTCGGCAGCAAAGCTTTTGCGCACAAAAGATTCCCTTACATAAGACTTTATGATCCTGATCCCCGAAAAGTTTTCCTGCACAAAGCTGGACAAGCCCGATAACCGCTCCTGTATTTTCTCGCTCCGGTAGTGGATGATGTTATTTACATAATAGATCAGCACCGCCAGGATGGGCAATGGTAAAACCGAAAACACAGCAAGCCTTACGTTAACGGTAAGCATGGCATAGATGACCATTATAAAAAGCACCACAGTGTTGATGGTGTACATGATGCCAGGGCCAAGGTACATGCGCACCCGGCTCACGTCTTCGGTTACACGGTTCATCAGGTCGCCGGTATTATGGCGGCGGTAAAATGCAAGCGATAATTCCTGGTAATGGTGATAGATCTCGTTTTTAAGATCGTACTCAATATGGCGCGACATCACAATTATGGTTTGCCGCATAAAAAACAAAAACAGGCCGCGCAATAAAGCCAGCACCAAAACCAATATACCGAATAACAACAAACTCGAACCAAAGATCTGGTAGATCATGTCCTGCCTGTGAAAACCTGAAAATAGTTGGTAGGTACTGATATTTTCGGTCACCAGGTCAAATGCTATCCGGATAACCTGTGCCGGCAATACCCCGAAAATATTGGAAATAATGACGAATAAAACGCCGGGTATTAACCGCCAGATATATTTGTAAAAGAATTTATTTAAATAAGCGAGGTCTTTCATGTTTTTAGTCCGAATGTCCAAAACCTGCCTGCCGGCGGGCAGGGACCGGAAGTCCGAAAGATCAAAAGTAATTTAATGAAATAGAACTCTGAGCTTTTGGGGCCATTTTTTTGTTAACGTAAGGTAAATATTACCCTGTATTTGTCTTAC
>NZ_CAIWNH010000579.1 GCF_903913935.1 uncultured Mucilaginibacter sp. | reverse complement strand
TTAAAATTAATAAAGTATACAACAGTTTGACAATCAAAATAATAATTATCATGAAAAAAACAATCTTATCCATCATTACTCTTTTAACAATAGTATTTGGAATAACAAATTTAACTTATGCTGCTCCAGTAAATAGCAATTATGTAACTACTTTATCTAACATCAGCGCCATCAATAAAATCGAAGTTCGCGGTAATGTTGAGCTTTATATTTCAAATTCAACCACCGACCAGGTAAAAGTGTATAACAAATTTTATTCTGAAAGTGCCGTGGTGCAATCAAAAAACGGTGTATTAAATATCGCTTCATACAGCACCGATAAATTGGTTGTTTGGGTTAGCGCAAATCAATTAAGTTCCGTTTCGGTTTACGACAATTCCGACGTAAAATCTTTCGGTCAGTTATCTAATATCGACTTTAATGTAGAGCTGCATGACAATGCAACCGCCAAATTAAATTTAGACGTATTCAGCGCAAGCGTATCAGTGTATGATCGCGCTAAAGCTGATCTGAGCGGATCGGCTAACGAATTCAGCCTGAGCCATAATTTTGCCGCAACAGTTAATAATGGCAATTTTAAAGCAGCGCATTTTAACGAAAAGAAAATTAACTTCCCTACCGCTGCAGACGAGGATATGGTAGGTATCTAAGGTCAACTTTTGCAAAAGTTCAACATATAATCTGGAAAGCCATCTGATCATACAGGTGGCTTTTTTTATAAAGCAATTTGCCGCGGGGACCCCAAATTTTATAAATCATAAATTAATGCGGTTGTTAGTTATGGGTTAGGGCGACCAGCGGCCGGTATTTTAGAATGATTGTGAATTAAATCATCTGATGTAATCAATTTCTGTTTTAGCTTATTTATACCTTAATTTATCACCAAATTAATTTTCATGAAAACGCCGCTCCGTATATTTGGAGGGTTGTTGCTGTTTAGCACATCCGCCATCGCCCAAAATAACAAACCTGTTTATACTTCAAATGCGTATACCGTCTACCCAGATCGCGTGGTGCAGGGAAAATATACGGCGACGGCAATTTCCTCAACATCTTTAACTTCCAATTACCGCAGCCCGGCAAATATGTTTAAAAGCCCGGTTATTGAATTTAAATTCAGTATCAACGGTAAGGATAATGAAATGACGCCCGGCGTTAACCATCATTTTACCTGCCTTGCACTGGCCAGTGAAACGCCGGTTATTGAATTTGGCGGGCCAGATAAGGTGCAAAAAGTAACTGCCGCAACAACTTTTCTAAAACCATCAACGCAAATAAAAATTCGGTTGAATATGAATCCGGTACTTAATGCATTTAAGGAAAGAGGTTTTTATACCTGCGCTAATGGTGATAAAATTTATAAAAATGATTTTAAAGGTGTTTTTGTAGCGGGAAATACCGCACCGATGATCTGGGATTTTAACAACCTGGTTAATCACCCTGACCTGGAACTTAAAGACCCTGATGGCGATGGCATTTACGAAACCACCCTGATTTTAAATAAACCGGAAGACGAAAATAAAATTGCTTCCTCCTGGACAATGACACGCGATGCAAGTGCCTTTCCGCAGTACCATTCGGGATATAAAATAAGCGACGCAGTGTACAACCTGGCTTTGGAAGAAATGCAAAAGGCAGTTGAGCCAGACAGTACCTTCCGCACAGGGAAGGAGTGGGGCGGTGTCTGGACAAGGGACATCAGTTACAGCATTATTTTATCGATGGCGGTGCTGCAACCCAAAGTAGCTGTTTACAGCCTGATGCGGAAGGTTAAAAACGACCGTATTATACAGGATACCGGCACCGGTGGCGCTTACCCCTGCTCATCAGACAGGATGATCTGGGCTGTTGCGGCCTATGAGGTTTATAAAGTAACAGGCGACAAAAACTGGCTGGAGAAAGCCTACCACATCGTAAAAAACTCGGCGGATGACGATGCTTTAAACGTGTACGATAGCGAAACCGGCCTGGTTAGGGGCGAATCGTCCTTTCTGGATTGGCGCGAAGAAACCTATCCCAAGTGGATGCAGCCTGCCGATATTTATGAGTCGGAATGCTTGGGCACCAATGTGGTGCATTACCAGGTAAATAAAGTATTGTCTCAAATGGCTTCCTTGCTGAAAGATCAGGCTGCTGCTGAATTGTACAGCAAAAGAGCGGCAACGATTAAAAAGGGTATACAAGACTATTTATGGATCCCTGAGAAAGGTTATTACGGGCAATACCTGTACGGGCGCAATTATAAAACACTGTCGCAAAGGTCCGAAGGCCTTGGAGAGGCCCTGGCAGTATTATTTGATGCAGCCGGGCCTAACGCGCAGAGCGTAATCAGCCATACGCCGGTGAATGATTTTGGCATTCCCTGTATTTATCCGCAGATCCCCGGAATATTGCCATATCATAACAACGCGATATGGCCATTTGTCGAAAGTTATTGGGCCATGGCATCGGCTAAGGCAGGTGATGAAACCTCTTTGATGAGGGCGATCAGCGCGGTTTACCGGCCAGCGGCCATGTTTTTAACCAATAAGGAAAATATGGTAGCCACTGATGGCGATTACGCCGGTACGCAGATCAATTCCAGCAATATGCTCTGGAGTCTGTCCGGTAATATCGCTTTGGTTTATAAAGTATTGTTCGGCATCCATTATAACGAAAGCAGCCTGAAGTTTCAGCCTTTTGTGCCGAAAGCGTTGGCGGGAGAACGCACACTCGAAAACTTTAAATACCGAAACGCTGTGTTAAATATCAGCATGAGTGGTTTTGGCAACGTGGTAAAAAGTATCAGTCTTGACGGCAAAGCCTTGCCTGGGGCAACTATACCAGCAAGTTTAAAAGGTACACACACTGTTAAAATTATTTTGGCGGATATTGTTGTAACCGGTAAAAGCAATTTGCTGCCCGGCTCCACCGCGCCCGAAACGCCGATGGCCAGTTACCAAAACGGCAATTTAACTTGGGACAAAATACTTGGAGCAACCAGCTATCATATCTTGAAAAATGGTAAAATCATACTTACAACAAGCGCGCATTCTTATAAAGTGCCTGCAAATGTATACGCCGAATACCAGGTTGCCAGCGTTGATGCAAAAGGAGTAAGTTCGTTTAATAGTGAACCGGTGCAAATAATCCCCGCAAACGTGGTGTTTGTTACTGAATTGGAAACAGTAGCAGATAAATCCGATCTGCCTTACCAGGGCTTTTCGGGAAGCGGTTTTGTGGAAATCAGCAAGATTAAAAACACCACCATCAACATCCCTATCAATATTACCCAATCGGGCGTTTATGCCATTGATTTTAAATATGCCAACGGCAACGGCCCGATTAATACTGAGAATAAATGTGCCATCCGTACGCTGGGAGCCGACGGGCATTTTGCCGGTACAGTTGTTCTTCCGCAACGCGGAAAAGGGGTATGGTCGGAGTGGGGATTCAGCAACCAGGTAAAGCTCAAACTTACCAAAGGGAAACACCTCATCAGCCTGCAGTTTAAACCCGCCAATGAAAACATGAATGGCGACATTAATCAGGCGATGGTGGATTATTTGAGGGTGATCCATCTGAACTAAGATGTGTAGGATTAAAGGATTGAAAGATTTTACAATCGCCTGTTTAAGTGAATAACTTAAACAGGTGGAGGCGGGGCCGAAAGCAAGATCAAAATCCTTAAATTTGTTTTAAAGCAATAAAATAGCCGTACATGCCATTTTTATCCCGCATCTCGCTCCCGCCACTGCAGGATGGCAGTTACCTGCAGCAGATCCCAAGCCTGAGCAATGGCTTACGGCTCGAGCCAAAAACTAATGTCACTTTTTTTGTTGGCGAGAATGGTTCGGGGAAATCTACTTTGCTGGAAGGTATCGCAGAGCAATGCGGCTTCAGCCTGCGGGGCGGCAACCGCAATCATAATAAAAATACCGGACACCGTTTTGAAGGCTATGAATCGGCGTTGGCCGGGCATGTTGGGTTGGGCTGGACGCCGAAAAGAATTACCGAAGGCTTTTTTATGCGGGCCGAAAGCTTTTTTAATTTCGCTTCCTATATTGATGAATTGGCGGTAGACGACGGCCGTATTCTGCGGGCCTATGGGGGGCGGTCGCTGCATGAGCAATCGCATGGCGAATCGTTCCTCAACTTATTTAATAACCAGTTCGAAGCAGGCATTTATATCCTTGATGAGCCCGAAGCGGCGCTGTCGCCGGCAAGGATCCTGGCCTTTATGTCGGTGATTCACCAGCTGGATAAAAGCGGGCGTGCCCAGTTCCTGATCGCCACCCACTCGCCGATGCTCATCTGCTACCCAGGCGCCACCATTTACCAGTTTGATGAAGATGGCGTGCGCGAAACCACTTATCAGGAAACCGAGCATTATTCCCTCACCAAATCCTTTCTGGATAACCCGGGTTTGTATCTCCGGCATTTGATGGAGGAGTAACCGGAGGGGCAAAGCGTTCCATTTTTCCACGCCGTGTGTCGTACTGATTAGGGTTGTCACAAGGAGATCCGGATCATGAATATAGAAAGAATAAAACAGCAAATCATATTCGAATATTTGTCAGGCGATATA
>NZ_CAIWNH010000578.1 GCF_903913935.1 uncultured Mucilaginibacter sp. | reverse complement strand
GCAGAATTACCGCAACTACTTCGACAAACAAACGGGATTTATGCGCGGCAAACTATCGGCAACTGAGTGGCGTACTCCATTCAGTCCGTTTGTGTCACGGCATATGAAGGACGATTTTACCGAGGGCAATGCCTGGCAATATACCTGGCTGGTACCGCAGGATGTTGAAGGACTGATAGCATTGCAGGGTGGCGACCAACCATTTACCCAAAAATTGGATTCGCTGTTTATTGCAAAAGGTGATATGGGCAGCGAGGCATCGCCTGATATTTCAGGATTGATAGGCCAGTACGCGCATGGCAACGAGCCAAGCCATCACATAGCTTATTTGTATGCCTACGCAGGCCAGCCTTGGAAGACCGCCGAAAAAGTGCGTTACATTATGGATAATTTTTATACTACCAAACCTGACGGCATTATCGGCAACGAAGATGTAGGGCAAATGTCCGCATGGTATGTTTTATCGGCCGTTGGGATATACGAGGTGAACCCGGCCAACGGTACCTTTGTGTTTGGCAGCCCTGCTATTAACGAGGCCATTGTACGCCTGCCAAAAGGCAAACAGTTTCATATCGTTGTTAAAAATAACAGTGCTAAGCATATCTATATCGGGGCCATAAGCCTTAATGGCAAACCGTACACACATGATTTTATCCGGTACAGTGATATTATGAGCGGAGGATCATTAACCATTTATATGACAGATAAACCCGGGAATTTCGGCACGCTGCCCGCAGACAGGCCCCATTCTGTTTTTTAAGCCGGACTCAAAGCTTTAAGAAAAAATCAAATCGACCTAAAAAACATTTCACATTGCCTTTATTTAAAGGGTTTGTGAAATGTTATTTGGGTAGCAAATTTGCTAAAATGATATATTTCTAATGTGGCCTTTGGTATCAGTTATCTGAACCTGTTTCACGTCATTATTTACAGTTAAAAACCTCCCGGATTGAGATAAAAACGATGAACCGTAATAAAACTCCTGTTTTTGTTTTGATCCATTTTTATAAAAGACAACAGCGCTTTCATCAGCTGGAAGCAGTTTAATATTGTTTACTTTTCTTTTCAGTTCAAATACTTTTAACGCGCCACGGTTTTGACTTGCAGCCAGCAAATAATTGCCTGAATTACCCTGCAACTTAACAAGTGCCTTCCCGTTACCCGGAATATAGATCCCGCTTTGGAGGATACTTTGCGGACTAAAGCCTCCCTTACCATCGCCTTTAAGCATTAATCCATTAAAGGCATCGTATCGCCCGGTACCCACTTCAGTGCCAAAATCATTGCCATTCATCATTACATCAAGGTTGCCGTCGCCATCAAAATCATCCACAACCATCCCGTTTATGGTCGAAATTTGCGCGGCATTGGGTAGTGGGATCATGGTGAATTTACCATCGCCATCATTCCTCAAATAACAGGATTGGGAGGTATTAGCCATTAGTCTTAACGCTCCTTTTCGTTGTTCAGGAGTCAGTATATCATCCATCGTGGCTGTGGCAAATGATTTGTAGTTGGTATACTTTTTCTTCATGCTGATCATTTCTTTCAACAGGTCATCCCTCCCAACCGCCGGAAACTCCTTTTTATTACCCTCCTGGTCGGGCAGAAAAATGGAAGTGATCGCATTAAAACTTCCATTTTTATCAAAGTCCTTAGCTGTAATAAAAACCGGGTATTGCTCGCTAGCCTTGTATAAGGTATTTGAACCAACGTTGCCGACGATATAATCCATTCTGCCGGTGTGCCTGAAATCTCCAGCCACGATACTGTTCCACCAGCCCGGGCTATTTGCCAGGCCTGATGTTGAGTTAGCGTTCTTAAATATACCATGATCATTTTTTAAAAATGTAACCGGCATCCATTCACCCGCTAAAACCAGGTCGGGCCAGCCATCATTGTCATAATCTGTAAAAATAGCATCGCATACCAAGCCTATATTTTTAAGGGAAGGAGCAACTTCGTTGGTCACATCGGTAAATTTCACCACGCCATTTTTGCTGTCGTTCCTTAAAATAAAGCTTGACACAGGTTTAGGGTAATGCCATGGGTCTACCCTGCCAGATACAAAAAGATCCGGCTTGCCGTCTTTGTTATAATCAATGGCCCTTACGCATAGTTTGCTGGTATGGTTTATTGGCAATGCATTTAGCGCTAATTTAAAATTACCCTTCCCATCATTTATATACAATTTATCCTGGTAAGTGGTATCATTTGGCGCATTTTTGAAGCCGCCCCTCGTAATATAGAGATCAGGTTTACCGTCGCCGTTGGCGTCAAACAGCAATAGCCCCTCATCCTTGGTATTAGGATTGGCATTTTGATCTGGCAAAAGCTGGCGCTGGATAAATGTACCGTTTGCCTGCTGTAATAACACCTGCGCTGCAACAAATGAATTACCGCCTATAATAATATCATCCAGCCCGTTGCCGTCAACATCACCAACAGCCAGCGCGGGGTCATATTCTGACAATTTATGGGGCAATAACTTCTGAATGTTAAAGTCTACAAAATCATATTCATTATGTACATAATGGATGTTTTTTGCCTTTGTTACTTCCGTAAATAAGGCTTTATCAGCAACTTTTGGCTGAACCCAGGTGTAAGGGACTCCTGCATCTTTAATATTAACCGTGATGACCTGGTTGGCTTTAACCTGTTGTAAAACCTGTTTTTTTCCATTTGGCCACCTGATAACTATGGAATCAAGCTTGCTGGTTGCACCCAAACCAAAGTGCGCTATGTTTTGATCTGATGACAAATAACCCCTGTATGGATTATTTTCAGCCACCTGGTGTTTGTTATGGTCATAATAGATATCGGCCCATGCGCCAAGGCCCGTCAGGTTATGGCTATCCCCTTTAAACTTTATTTGAATGTAATGGGTGTTTATTGTATCCTTTTCCCTCGCCGTGTTTTTATAAACCAGCGCCTCGTCGTCAATATTATTGATCACCAGGTCCATCGCGCCATCGTTATTTAAATCGGCATAAACGGCTCCGTTTGAGAATGCCGGTATACTTAAACCCCAGTCGGTAGTTTCGTCTTCAAACGTCAGGTCGCCTTTATTTCGGTAAGCATAGTTATGGATCTTAACCGAAGGAATCTGGCTCAACACCTGCTCTTTTGAACCTATCGCAAAAGCATTCTTGCGGTAAGTCATAAAATCATGATCGGTTAAATCTTTCGGAAAACCGTTGGTAATAATAATATCCCTGAAACCGTCATTATTAAAATCGGTGATTACCGGGGTCCAGCTCCAGTCAGTTTGGGCCACGCCGCCCATAAAGGCAATTTCGCTGAATGCAGGGCTGCCAATGCTGTCATTTTGCAAAAGCCTGGGGCCCTGGTTAAGCTGCAGCGTGTTCCGTACATATTGGTATTGAAAGTTATAAAGGTCAAATTTTTGCGTAGTTTGATAATTGTTTGGCCCCATCATCATCTTTTTCCGGTAATTATCCTCCGGGTTCATATCCAACTCAAACACATCAGCCAGCCCATCATTATTGATATCAACGATGTCCTGCCCCATCGAATTGAAAGATGTATGCTTAAAATACTCTTTCGACCGGTCAGTGAAAGTACCATCATGATTATTTATATATAATATATTTTGCGATAAAAAATCATTGGATATATATATGTCTTTCCATCCGTCGCGGTTAATGTCAACAATAGTTGCTGCATGACCTAAACCAGATAAGTTGATACCCGCCTTTGCTGACACATCATGAAAAACAGGATGTTTTAATTTGGCGTCCCATTCGTTATGGTATAACCGGCCCATGCTTTCATGCCCTGTCCTCGAAGCAACAGGCCCAAACATATTGGGGTAATAAGTTTCACTTGCTTCGTTAACGGTAAGGTACATATCCAAATTCCCGTCATTATCATAGTCAAAAAAACTGGCCATGGTTGACTGCACGTGTATATCAAGGCCATACTCTGCTGCCATTTCCTTAAAATGAGGGATACCGTCTTTACCAACACCCTGGTTGATGTACAACAGGTTACGGCGACGCAATGAATCCTTATATATCGTATTACAAACATAAATATCCATCAGGCCATCATTATTGATATCAAGTATAGCAACACCGCGGCCCCAGCGGCCCATACCTCCAACCCCTGCCTTATCGGTTACGTCCTCAAACTTAAAATTACCTTTATTGATGTACAGCCGGTTAGGCACCCGGTTCCCGGTGAAATATAGATCAGGCAACCCGTCATTATTAAAATCACCCACGCCCACCCCGCCGCCATTGTAAATATTTACGATATCAAGTGGATTAATCGAGTCGTTTTCGATAATTTTATTGTTAAAGTTTATGCCTGAATATGAGGAAGGTATCTGTTCAAATAAAGTTGGTTTTTTACATGAAAAAAAACTCAGGGTGCACATGAGCATAACTATGCCGATACTCCTGTATTTTGTGACTAATCGTCCGAAACCTATCATTACTGCGATTATTTTTAATATATTTTTAAATCTAAAATCCATTCTATTTTAATTTATTCTTTAATAATTTAGATATTATTAACCTATATTAATTAAAGATAATAAACAAACCATCATTAATCTATTTAACCACTGGCCCATTAATTTTAAATAGCTCTTGGGGCCATTATTAAACAATACTATTTTTCCACATTTCTGACAGGGGGGTTATCACGTCAAAGGAGTAGGCCCTCAAAATAAAAATCATAAAAACATTATAATCAACTTATTATAAATAATAAATCTTTAAATACATCCAGATGAGCTATAACAAGTATACTAAATTATTTAATCAAAACGGAACAAATTTCAGATTACAATTACGACAAATGACGTAGTAAGCCGGGCGTTAAAAGAAGTAATCTT
>NZ_CAIWNH010000577.1 GCF_903913935.1 uncultured Mucilaginibacter sp. | reverse complement strand
GAGTAACAATTTTAGCTGTTATCATTTGAATTATGAATGATCCCGTGGCGGTGAAATACTGATTCTTATCACTTTTTATTGTTCGTTGTTTTAGCCTATTTCCCCCGTCAATTTTAAATAACTATCTTTAATCCAATTCTTATCAACAAAATTCTGAACAAATTGGATATTCAAAATACCCCCGGGCTTGATGCTTTCTGGCATTTAAACAGCGATGAAGCAACTAAGAAATTATCATGCAGCCAAAATGGCCTTAATGCCGGCGAGGCCACTCAACGTTTAAAACAATATGGCCCTAATACCTTAAAGGCTAATACAAATACTTCCGCAATCCTGTTGTTTTTATCACAGTTTAAAAGCCCGGTTACTTTATTGCTGATCATTGCTGCGTTTTTATCAATTGGATTAAAAGACGTTACAGATGCTGTTATTATTTTAATTATTGTCGCCATTAGCAGTGTGTTGAGCTTTTTACAGGAAAGAGGGGCAGCCAATGCAGTTAATGAATTACTTAAAATGGTACAGCTTCATTGTACTGTTTTTAGGGATAGTGAAGAAAAAGAAATACCTGTTGAGAATATTGTACCGGGAGATATTGTTATTCTGAACGCAGGCGACATCATTCCAGGCGATAGTTTGATCCTTGAATCGCAGGAGTTGTTTATTGATGAAGCCGCGTTTACCGGCGAAACCTACCCGGTTGAAAAAAGTGCCGGTGTTTTGGAGGCCAATATCCCCATCTCTAAAAGAACCAATTCACTTTTTATGGGCGCCCATGTCATCAGCGGGAAAGCTAAAGCGCTCGTCGTGAAAACAGGGAAACAAACTGAGTTTGGGAAAATATCAACCTCGCTCCAACTCCGCACACCTGAAACAGATTTTGAAAGAGGTATTCGCAGATTTGGCTATTTGCTGATGGAGATCACACTGATCCTGGTAATCATCATTTTTGGCATCAATGTGCTTTTGGACAGACCTCCGCTGACTTCTTTTATGTTTTCGCTGGCGCTGGCAGTAGGGCTCACGCCGCAATTATTACCAGCGATTATAAGTGTTAACCTGTCAACCGGTGCAAAACGGATGGCAGCCAAGCAGGTAATCGTAAAAAGACTCTCCTCAATCGAGAACTTCGGCAGTATGAACATCCTTTGTTCAGACAAAACGGGAACGATAACCGAGGGAAAAGTTAAACTGAAGGATACCATTGATATTGATGGTAACCATAGCGACAAAATATTGAAGTACGCCTGGCTCAACGCATCCTTTCAGCAGGGATTCCATAACCCGATTGATGATGCCATAGCTGCAAACCTGGAAGATGATAAAAGCGCCTATACTGTACAGGCTGAAATACCCTATGATTTTATCAGGAAAAGGTTAACCATTCAAATAAAAAATACCAGAGAAAACCTGGCTATCACCAAAGGGGCCGTAAATAATATGTTGGCGATCTGCGACCGTGTTGAAACCGCCTCTGGCCAGATTGTAAAAATGGCTGTTAAAAAAGCCCAGATATTGAAACAATATGAGCAATCAAGTAACGAAGGGTATAGAACTTTGGGGGTCGCCTATAAACCGGCAACGGCTGAACATAATTTTGTGAAGGATGATGAGGCCGGAATGATCTTCCTCGGCTTCGTCACTTTGTTTGATCCCCCCAAAAAAGATGTGCAGCAAACCATTGCCAGACTAAATGATCTTGGCGTAAAATTGAAACTGATTACCGGCGATAATGCCCTGGTAGCTAAAAGCCTGGCGGGGCAGGTAGGCCTTTCAGATCCTAAAATACTTACGGGCTCGCAAATGCAAAAAATGAGCACTGCGGCATTGGCCCATCAATGTGTGCTTACTGATATTTTTGCCGAAGTGGAGCCAAATCAAAAAGAACGGATCATCGTGATGCTGAAAAGAGCCGGCAATGTAGTTGGTTTTATGGGGGACGGTATTAACGACGCTCCGGCGCTGCATACTGCGGACGTGGGAATCTCGGTAAACACTGCGGTTGATGTAGCCAAGGAGGCTGCTGATATCGTTTTGCTTGACCAGGACCTGGCTGTTTTGTACGAGGGCATCATCGAAGGCCGTAAGACTTTTACCAACACCATGAAATACATTTTTATGGCTACCAGCGCTAATTTTGGTAATATGTTCAGCATGGCCGGGGCATCGTTGTTTTTACCCTTTTTACCTTTACTGCCAAAACAAATACTGCTTACCAATCTGTTGACCGATTTTCCGGAAATGGCGATTGCTACCGACAGGGTAGATGCCGTCAATATCCAAACACCCCAACGCTGGGACCTTGGTTTTATCAAGCGGTTTATGATCATCTTTGGCCTGTTAAGTTCGGTATTTGATTACCTTACCTTTGGTGTGTTATTATTATTTATGCATGCAAAAGAAAAGGAATTTCAAACTGGTTGGTTTGTTGAATCGGTGATCTCGGCTATATTGATCGTGTTGGTTGTACGTACCAGGCTCTCTTTTCTGAAAAGCCTGCCTGGTAAATATCTATCGATTGCGACGGTACTGGTTTTTGTGTTCGTTATTGCCATCCCATTCACGTCCATGGCCGCCTGGTTTGGTTTTACGCAACTTCCTTTAAAGTATTATGGCTTAATGGTGCTGATTGTCACCGCGTATCTTTTATCGGCCGAATTTGCAAAAAGGCTATTTTACCGGAGAATGCTGAGCAAGATTCACTTGTTTAAGTGATTTTAAACTGTGATCAGGCGTAAATAAGTATCAATTATTGACGGAAACAATAAAATCATTAATAGCTTCAAGATAGTGGCAGCCATGTTGTTTTTCTTCGCGCATTTTACCCGCAATACCATTG
>NZ_CAIWNH010000576.1 GCF_903913935.1 uncultured Mucilaginibacter sp. | reverse complement strand
GACGTTGACAGCATCGCCTTATTCTGGAAACATCTCATGGATCATGGTATAACAAAATTAGTAGGTGTTGATTTATATGCAAAACAAATTGCCGCCACTTGTTCCTCAAAAGGCAAGGACGAATTTAAGTGGGAGACCATAAAAGGCAAGTTTTACGGAAAGAATCCAATATATATGAAAAGGATTTATGACCCGTTTATTGCCATAATTGAGGACATCAAAAGGTTCTTAAAATAGATAGTGGATAAGCCTGCCTAACCGCGGGCTTTTTTCGTGTATATCTCGTGTATACACTTTTATCATGATGTGCCAGGGTATTCCTTTGTCCCAAATAAAAACGTATGAAACAAAATTTCGACAACAACAGCTTCCGGGATTTCGAGTATATCCAGGGAATGGACGCCTGGAGCAGGGCTAAACTTTTTCAGGCTTACCTGGATGATCAGTCGGCTAAAGGGCAATGGAACTACCGCTTGCTGACTACATCCGGTTGCGGCCCGGTCATTCAAATGGGCGGTAAAGCGATGATCAGTTTGGTATCGAATGACTATTTGGGTTTTACGCAGCATCCCGCCGTCAAGCAGGCCGCCATTGCAGGGATCATGAAGTATGGCGCGGGCGCAGGTGCATCGCCGGCTATCGGCGGGCATTATGATTACCATGAACTGCTGGAAAAAAAGATCGCAGGCTTCTTCGGAAAAAAGCACGCCATTATCTACACCACCGGCTATACTTCCAATAGCGCTTCCTTACAATGTATCTTGACTAAAGACGATTTGGTAATTCTGGATGGTGGCGTACATACCAGCGTGATGGAGGGTTGTCAAACCTACAACCGCAAGACCGTGAAGCACAATGATCTGGACGCTTATGAGCATGCGTTGAAATTATCAGCCGGTAAACATCCCTGAGTGCTGGTCATCATTGATGGCGTGTATTCACAGGATGGTGACTTAGCGCCCTTGCGTGAAATTATCGCGCTTTGTAAAAAGTACGGAGCTAAACTCATGGTGGATGATGCACATGGCACCGGCGTGATCGGCAAAACAGGCCGTGGCCTGATCGAAGCCTGTGATGCGTGGAACGACGTCGATCTGATCACCGGCACATTTAGTAAAACCTTCGGGCATATCGGCGGCTATGTTGTAGCCAGTGAAGAAATGGTCAATTATCTCAAGTACCAAAGCCGGCAGCACTTATTCTCCGCCAGTTCTACGCCAGCCGCTTTGGCGATTGTCAAAGCCATCGAACTTGTGGATGAGGAACCGTTATGGATGTCGGCGCTTCATGCCAACATCCAGTATTTCCGCCACGGGCTTTTGGCCTTGGGCTTAAATATCGGCAATACGGAATCTGCCATTTTCCCGGTACGGGTTGGCGACAAGATCAAGAATGCGCGTATCTGCCATGCGATGCAGCAGAAGGGCGTTTACGCTAACCAGATCAACTACCCGGCAGTGTCTATGAAGGACGCGCGAATCAGGATGGGCGTGACTGCTTTGCATGAAAAAGCGCATTTGGATGAGGTGCTCAATGTATGGGCGGATATTAAGAAAGAATTCAGCTTATGATGCTGCAACCGATCAGTAAAAGCTACCGGCAGGCTTGCCGGGAAATTACGCTGGCACCCGAACAAAAAGTATTGTTTATGCGACTGCTGCGCGAAATCAGTGTCAATGCGGCAAGGAGCCGGAAAGCATGGACCATCAAAGAAGATTTCATTGCCTTATGGTGGATATCAATCGGGCGGTTCCCGTCGCTGACAGAACCCTCGGTCTGCGAGTTAATTGTCGATTGGGTGAAAGTGCAATTGCCTTTTGAATTAAGCGAGGCGGAATACCAGTTTTTGGTGAACTAATTAATTCTATCCACATGGAAAATAAAACTTACGAAAAGTGGCTCGGTGAACTGGACCAAGAACTGGCCTTACTCGACGGGTTAGAAGTCACGCCTTTGGAACGCTTAAGACATGCTTTACCCATAACGAACCGGGTATTGAATGATGTGAAGAGCGCCGTTTTAAAAGACGGTTTTGCTGACCAGGCCGCCGAAATCTATTTTTTCAAAAAGATCAAACCCAGGTTTTACGCGCTACAGTTATGGGAGATGTTGACTTATGGCCTCGCTACCCAAACACCGGCCGGAACAAAGGAAATGCTCAAAGCCTTTTACGAACAAGAATTGCTGCAAGTATTGCAACTATTAAAAGCCAGTTCCTTTCACTATCAATATTACAAAACGGGTTCTAGCGAATTAGATCAGGTCTATTTTTTAAGGGATGCCAAAGAAAGTGATATTCCCGTGCTGGAACTGATCGATCCCTATCCCGGCTTTTCGACAGCTCTTGATTATTCCTTCGCTAAATTCATGGCGTACGAGCGTTTAAGGGACTGCCTGTTGGCATTCATCACTGATATCTATGGCGGCCAGCAGCGTGCGCTGAACCCAACTAAAACCCCGTCGCTGAGGTGGACAGGTGACACCATCAATTTAGTCGAGTTAGGCTATGGGATCTGGCTGACCGGCCAGGTCAATAACGGTGAGGCTACTGTTGCCGACATCATTCAATTACTGGAAACCGCTTTCCATGTCCATGTTGGGCGTGCTTACAGGCTGTGGCAATCCATCTTGCAGCGGAAACGGGTAAGCCCGGTTAAGTTCCTCGATCAACTGCGCAAAGCCATTTTGAAACGGGTCGAAGAAACAAACGAATAATAAAAAAGGCCAGTGTCACTGGCCTTTTTTATTACTTCTTCTTTTTTGTATTACCCTCCATGAGCTGCATGATGTCATCATAATTGTAATAAATAATATGCCCGATGCGGCTGAACTTCAGCGTGCCGTTCGATCTCAACGTATGAAGCGTTCCGCCTGAAACTTTCAGCATGTTTTTTACCTGGTAACTCTTTAAATACCGCTTAGGGTCCTCTGTCTTTTTCGAGAAAAATGCCTGTAATTCCCGGAGCAGCGTCACCCTGAACTCCTCCAGATCTTGTTTTGTTATTAACTGTACTTCCATCTTTTTAAATTAAATAATAGCAAAACTATGCAAGGCATTCTGTCCGATTGGGTTCCCTACAGGGTAGTACCCTCATTTAATTATTGGCCGCCATTCTCAGCTTCCCGTTAATTTCAAACAACTTATCATGCAGTACCTTCATGTTATTGCTGATCTTCCTTTTGGTGATCCGAGCATAGATCTGGGTTGTCCTCATGTCTTTATGCCCAAGCATCTTGCTCACTGTTTCAATCGGAACATCATTTTCCAGCGTAATGGTTGTAGCAAAAGTATGCCTGGCCGTATGGGTCGTCAGCAATTTAGCGATGCCACAAATGTCAGCCAGTTCTTTCAGGTAAGCGTTAAAACGCTGGTTGCTATTCACCGGCAATAATTTGTTTTCATTGATGCAGTACGGGTGCTTTTTGTATTTTTCAATAATTTCCAAAGCTATCGGCATTAAAGGCACGGTTTCTTCAGTCCCGGATTTTGCCCGGTTTTTGGTGACCCATAAACTACCATCAACCCCAGTGAAGATATTTTCAGGTTCCAGCGCATAAACCGTTTCAAAGGCATAACCCGTAAAGCAGCAGAACACATATACATCTCTCACCTCGGCAATTCTGGCGTTGGCGATCTGCTTGTTATACATCTTGATGATCTCATCCATTTCCAGGTAGTCACGGTCGGGGTCATTATAGACACACTTAAAATTATGGATCGCGCTTTTTAGCACCATCCCTTCATTTACCGCCTTTGTCATCACTTGTTTTAAAGTCTTGACGTATTTCATCGATGTGTTTACATCAATGTCCTGCATCAGCAGGTAATGGTAGAAACCCGAAGCAAAGGAGTATTGGATCACATCCAGGTTGATATCAGCCCCTTTAAATTTCTTTTTCAGGTAGGCCTCTACTTTGCCTTGTAGACGTTCATAGCGTAATAGTGTACCTTTCGTTCCCTTGCCTTTACTTACTCTTTCGGCAAACTCATCGTTGTGTATCTTAAAGGCCTGCATAAGCGTTGGCTTTGGCTCCGGTTTATAAAGATAACCGTCCTTCACCATTTTGGCTGTCACTTCTTCGTGTTCATCACATAGGTTGTTATAGCACTTTTCCAGTTCTCTCCTGGTATAAGTGATATAGGTATTAATGGCTGCTGCATCTTTGCAGGCCTTGATGGCAAACCCTGTATCTTCATTCCAGTGTTCTGCCATTACTTTTTTACCGGATGAGAATTGGTCTCTTAACCCGTTGAGGGTGATCCGTACATAAATAGGGACCGCGCCGTCTGTTGTTTGTTTGGCTTTCCAAAGCCAGAATAAAATAGAAAGTTCTTGATTTACTTTCATTTGTCAGTTATTTGAGGTGAAACCATGGCCCCTCCACAACCTCAAACCCGAATTCTTTGGCAGATTCGGTATACTAAAGGTCGGTCTTTTTGACAGTATACCGAATAGTACACCGAATGCCTTAAATCGATTTGACCCTGACTGAATGAAAAAGTGGCTTTAAAGTGGTTTAAAACGAGAAAAGCCTTTCTTTCGGAAACGCTTTATCTCTGAGTAAACGGATTTTGTGATCCCGCTGGGATTCGAACACAGGACCCCAACATTAAAAGTGTTATGCTCTACCAGCTGAGCTACGGAATCTACTTTAACCGTTTCGTTTAAAGTGGTGCAAATATAGGACTATTCAACCTTGTATGCAAGCCTTATTTTAATTTATTTTTTTGCTTTATTAAGGGCTTAATAGCCAGTTATCTATGGTTTAAAAATCCCTATTTTGCCTCCGTTGCCAGCGAATAACACCAGTTTTCCGTGTTTGGCCTTGCGGCAAACGTTAAAACTTGTATCATCTATTTTAGCCCATGTTTTGCCGCCATCCGTGGTAATATTACTGCCTGGGGTACCTGTAGACAGGAAAGTATTACCTGCAATATACTCGATGCACGACTGAAAGCCCAATGGGCCAGTTTTGACTGGGTAGTAATTTAAAGTCGCATCCAGCCTTGGTAGTGCGACAGCAGCAACCGAATCGGTTTTTTTGTCATCAGCGTAATCACCGCCAACAAACAAGCAGCTATTTTCTGCCATTGCAAAAGAAAATGCCCCCTGGCTGGACTTATGATGCACTATTGGTAACGGGTCGTATTGCCAGGAGCCAAGAGTGATGTTAAAATAGATGAACCTTGTGTTAGTGCCTCCTGATGATATCCCAATAGCACCTTTTACTATTCTTAAACATGTTCCGCTTGCTGCAAAGGCGGCTTCGCCCGGTAAGGCATCGGGTGGATTATTATAGGCAGCCCATGTTTCGCCGCCATCTTGAGTTTCCATCAAAACAAACTTGTTATTGATCGGGTCGCCTAAAATATAACCATGTTTTTTGTCTGCAAAATCCATCGCATCAAAAAAATATGCCGTGTCTATGTTGCTGTATTTTACGTTCCAGCTCGTGCCGCCGTCAGTAGTTTTTAAAATTAAAGCCGGGGTACCTGAGCTCATGATGATGGCTTCTTTATCGGAAAATGCTTCAATATCCCTGAAATCGGCTTTCTCAAAACCTTTTACCGTTTGCCAGTTCCAGGTTTTACCGCCGTCGCTGGTTTTGGCAATAGTTCCTTTGCTGCCGCTTACCCAGGCCACGTTGTCGTCAACGACCGATAAGCCGCGGATACTCGTCGGATTACCTTGTTGCAGCAGGCTGATGCTTTGGGCGTTTACATTTAAATTTAATAGTAAACAGCTTGTTAGGACTGCATATTTGAAAAAGTTTTTCATCATTTTATTGCGGTTTTTTCCAATTCGGGGTCATACATTATGTCCCCATATTGAATCGTTTCAGTTCCTAAATTACCTTATAAATTGCTTTCTGCAAATCGCCGGCGCATTTTTATATTTATTGCCAAACAATTTGCCGGAAACGATTATATTTGCAACCTTGTTTACGGCGCAGGCCCGAACAAATAATGCCCGGATGGCGAAATTGGTAAACGTTGCGGTCTCAGAAGCCGTTGAGAATTGTCTCTTGAGAGTTCGAGTCTCTCTTCGGGCACATCCTTTTTGAAAGTAAAAAGTCTTAAGTCTAAAGTTCAGAGTCGTTATTCAGACTTAGAACTCCGGACTTAAGACTTTCGACTAAAAAAAGCCCAGGTGGCGAACCTGCCTGCCTGCCGGCAGGATTGGTAGACGCACCACTTTGAGGGGGTGGCATTCGCAAGGATGTGGCAGTTCGAATCTGCTCCTGGGCACATATCTTTTCAGTCAAAAGTCTTAAGTCTATAGTCCGGAGTCAAAAATGGTAGCTAATGCCCGTTGGCGAGTTGGTAGACTTTGTGGATTCAGAAACCCGTGAGCGTTTGCATCGTTCTTTAGTTACAAGATCTTCTAAATATTAAGCGGCTTTTTTAAACTCATTCTGATAAAACCACTCCAGGATTTCAACCCCGTCGCTCCATGTTAACTTGCCTTTTGAAGCAATTTGCGCTACAAATATAGAGAGATTGTGGAGGAAAGCTCCTTTAATATCCCCTTCCAATCCCTGCAATACTTTTAATGCACAAGTTGTAATTTGTAATGGATCCGTGAGACCGGCGCAACTGTCGGCAAGTTTTAGTTCAGTTAATATGCCCGGTAGTTTGGCACGAAGCAGGGTTTTAATTTCATCGTCGATACCGCCGGGGATGATCGCTGTCAATACGTCTGCGGCTGGAGAGTATACAAAGTTTTTAATATTCTCGGTAACCTCAACGCCTACGTGTATGGCGATCTGCATTTCTGCGGGGAAACTGTCAAAGAGGCTTTTGATCTCGCCCCAGATTTTTGTAATAAATGATTTTAAGCTCATGATGATTATTTGATTAAACAGATTATTTGGTGATTACACCGATTTATTTTTTGATTTTATTGATAGGTTGTTAGGGCCTGGCGGCACTATATTGTGCCGCGCCGGGTGGTTTTAACGCTGCAACGTTTAATGCAGACCGGTTTTGACTTACCGGTGTTTTGATTTCATCCACCTCCTTTTGCAATAGGTTAACCTGGTCCTCTAAAACTTTTATGCGGATGGCGTTTACCCTGGCCTCGGTACTTTGAGCATTTTTAATTTCCTGTATGTCACTTTTCAAACCGAAATAGGTCGTCATTACAGAGGCCACAATACTGGCGGTGCTCACAATGGTTACCACCAGGTTTTTTACGGTGATGCCTTTTAGTTGCTGATGCTCAATTGCTGTCATGGTTAAAAATCTTAATGATTTGCATCTGGCTGCATAAACAATTGGCTTTCTTCCCTGCGCCGGTGTACCAGCGTATCGCAGACTACTTTTTCACCGGTTTTGGGATCGGTTATTTTATCCCAGGCTAAAAAATGTGTTGCAGCTTCGGTATAGTTTTTTTCGTTTAGTTTTACCAGCAGGGTTGAGTGCTGCAGCGCGCTGGTACCTTCGTTATAGGTAAAGGACACCAGCGCATCAAACTGGTTTTGAGTGAGGTGCACCTTTACGTAGCGGTTAACGGCATCCTCATACTGCCCCAGGGTATTGGCGAAAAGGGCATCTGCCTGCACGTCGTCGGCTAGTTTGTCGCCGGGCTTTACCGCCCTGCCGTCATGGTAGCGGGTTGATCCGTAACCAATAGTCCACACCCCAGCCACGTCGCGATAGGCAGTTAAGCGGAGGCCTTCAAAATTTTTGATGATCTTAAATCCGTTTTTACTTAAATTCATGTTTTTGTGTTTTAATGTTTTTGTTAAGAAAAGCTGAAATCGGCGGCTGCCTGAATGGCGGGAGATTATTGCGCGGGAGTAACCGTTTTTGCGGGTGTAAAAAAGTTTTTGCCCAGGTAAGCCAGGCCGGCAGCTAAAGCCACACTACCGATTGACGGCCAGTTAATAGCAAATGAGCCTGCCTTTATACTTGTTTCAATGGCGGCAATTACGGCGCCGCCTACGGCAACTAAAAGGCCTTTCCCAAGATCCTTCAGATCAAGGGAGAATAGTGATGATGTTTGCATAAGGAGTGATTGATTTTTATTTTAAAAAGTTTGCTGAAGCATATCCGTCCATTTCTGCGGATGCTTAATTATTTGTTTATTTGAAAAATGGCTAACCAGGGCAAAATATTAAGTATTCAATATCTGCGTGGACTTGCGGCTTTAGGTGTCGTTTTGTGTCATTATGGATCAACTTTGTTCTTGTATCCAAGACTTTCGGATTTCTTTAACTTTGGCCAAAATGGTGTTTATGTTTTCTTTTTGGTAAGTGGATTTATCATAGTTTACTCACTTAGTGCATCTGGATATAAACCACGTGAGTTTTTAAGATTTTTACTAAAACGGTCAATTCGTATAGATCCATCATATATTTGTATAATTCTTGTTACTATACTTTTTTTTAATTGCTTATCATTATCTAAAGGTCAGGGTACGGACTTTAAAGCCGCACAGTTCATCGCTCACGTTTTTTATTATATCCCGTTCACCCACTATCCTTTTTACAATCATGTTTTTTGGACGTTGAGCGTTGAGTTCCAATTTTATCTAATAGTAGGACTTCTGTGTTTTTTGTCCTCTGGTAAGGTCTTTCAGCATATATTTCTAATTGTTTTCAGCTCAACGTGATTTTTTAAATTCCCTAATTCTGAATTTTTAGTCATTTCATATGCACCAATTTTTGCACTAGGGATTTCATTGATACAGTTTTACACAGATCGAAGCTTGAAAAATTTAATTCTGCCTGCGTTCATCTTTATTCTCATCGTCTTTAAATTTGGCTGGTTAATTTTTCTGTTGCTTTTTGCAAGTTGCTTGCTCATCATGTACTTTAATATTGTCGTAAAACCTTTGGCGTTATTGGGAGATATCTCCTATTCTCTCTACCTAACCCATGGTTTAACCCTTATATTTTTTATTGGAATTGGAAAACGACTTAATCTTGACTTTGATCATTACCAGCTTATGTGGCTACTCTTCGAAGTCATATTGGCAATTGCCGTGGCATACATTTTCTTTATTT
>NZ_CAIWNH010000575.1 GCF_903913935.1 uncultured Mucilaginibacter sp. | reverse complement strand
TCGGGAACATTACCCGGCCACGGTACCTGTCGTAAAGCGTGCCATTATCCCGCTTTACCGAAAGTCCGCTTTCTTCTAAAAATTGCTGCTGGTAACCGTTTTTTATTGCCTCACCGGTAAAAGCTTCCCATTGGTCGGGCGAGTAGCCGAGCTCGAATTTTTTGATGATATCATTACTGAAACCCCGCTCTTTAAAATAACTCAGGCCTATATTCCGCCCCTCTTCGGTATCCAGCAGGCTTTCATGAAAGAATTTGGCGGCATAAGCCGTCACGATCATCAGGCTTTCGCGGCGATTTTCCTCTTCCTTATTCTCAACGGTTTCAACCGTTTCCTCTACCTCTATCCCATACTTTTTAGCCAGCCACTTTAATGCTTCCGGGTAGCTGAACTTTTCTAGTTCCATTAAAAAAGTAACGGCGGAGCCGCCTTTTCCGGACGAAAAATCCTTGAAAATACCCTTGGCCGGGGAAACAGTGAACGATGGGGTACGCTCATTGGCAAAAGGAGAAAGGCCCACGTAATTTGCGCCGCGTTTTTTTAACTGTACAAACTCACCAATCACCTCCACAATATCTGTGGCTTCCATTATACGGTCGATGGTGGATTTGATGATCATGCTGTTTGCAAATGTAGGGCAATTCGATTAATCGTTATTCACAAAAGTTAATTTACGACTTTATTTGATTGTTTCGGCTTTAAAAAAGTTAATGCAATACCCGCAAGCACAATCATGCTCCCGATGATCTCGCTCAACCCCAGCCTTTCGTGCAATAACAAAAAAGCCCAGAACCCAGCGATCACCGCCCGCGCCAGCAGTGCTAATGAAACCTTTGTAGATGGCAAAAAGCGGAGGCTATGGGTGATGGTCAGCCAGCCGGTTAACTGGCAAATAAGGCCAAGGCCCGCAAAGCATAACCAGGTATTCCCCGAAAAAACCAGCATGTTGCCTTTTTGAAACACGCAAATCAACCCTAAAAAAACGGTCGCCCCGGCCAGGTTATAAAAAACCAGCGTGAGTGTTTCTACCTGGTCGAGGATTGATTTTGTAATAAGGATATAAATAGCATACAGGAGGCTTGATAGTAGCGCGAGCCACAAACCCAGGTTTGCGTTGATAGAAAACACGGTTTTATACCCGGCCAATATGATAATCCCGATAATGGCACTGCAGGTGCCGGCCCAAAACAGTTTACCTGAACCCTTCTTTAAAAATATAAGGCTCAATAAACCTACCCAAACGGGTGTAATATTGGCGATGAGCGACGATATGGTTGCCGATGTTATGGTGAGCGAGATATTCCAGACGGCAATGTCAGCGCCAAAGAGGATGCCTCCGGCAATGGCAATGATGAAAGTCTTCCTGTCTACTTTGAGGTTGCTTTTGATGAAGCAATATGGTGCCAGGCAAACTAATGCAATAAGCATACGGTAGAAAGCGGCGGTAACTGGCGGCGCATCTGCAAAGCGAACAAAGATGGGCGCGAAGGAAATACAAAGAATTCCGATAACCAGGCTAAATTTGGGGTTCATGCAGCGACGGTGTTGGGTTTCATTTTTCCTGGCCTCAAAAAAGTTAGTGCAATGCCCGCCAATACGATCGTGCTGCCGATGATCTCGTTCAAACCGAGCCTTTCCCCTAAAAGGATCATCGCCAATATCCCGGCAAATACAGTTTGCGAAAGCAAGGCGATGGACACTTTTGTCGATTCCAGGTCCCGAAGTGCGTTGTTGATGGTGATCCAGCCGGTCAATTGGCACAAAAGGCCCATCGCGACCAGGTAGCCCCAGCCCGAGGGGGCGTAACCGCTCATGGGGTCGTGCTCAAGCAGGCAAACCACCAGCATACAAACACTGGCGCCCAGCATATTGTAAAACATAAAAGTGAGCGTGTCTGTTTTTTGCAGGATGCCTGCGGTCATAAGGATATAAACGGCATACAGTACACTCGATAAAATTGCGAGCAGCACGCCGTTGCTGAATTTGAAAGCCATAACATCCCGAAAACCAACCAATACGACCATGCCGGCCACTGCCAGGAAAGTCCCTTTCCAGAATAGCGAACCCGCTTTTTTGCGGAACAGTAAATAACTGAACAAGCCCACCCATACCGGCGCCAGGTTACCCAGCAGGGTAGAAATGGTGGCGGAGATGGTCATGAGTGAAATATTCCAGATGGCCAGGTCGACGCCAAAAACTACGCCGCCGGCTATCGCAATCATTAATGCTCTGCCGCCTATCCTGAGCTTGCCTTTGGCGATGACATAGGGCATCAAAAAAAGCCAGCCGATTAAAATACGGTAAAAGGTTGCCGGTACCGGCGGAACCCCGGCAAGTTTGACGAAAATAGGTGAAAAGGAAATACACAGGATACCTATTGCCAGGCTTAATTTCGGGTTCATTAAGGCAAACTTAAACAAAATGAGCATTCTGAATAAGAGAATGAAGCAATAATTGTATTTTTGCCGCTCAAATTTTATTATTATGAGCCAGCGGATTAAGATCAAAGCGTTACTGGAAAGTGAACAAACGGATATTCAGGTATTGGTAAAAGGATGGGTACGTACCTTCCGGAATAACCAGTTCATTGCTTTGAATGATGGCTCAACCAATGGCAACCTCCAGGTGGTGGTTGATTTTGAAAACACCGATCCTGCGCTGTTAAAAAGAATTACCACGGGTGCAGCCATTAGCGCGTCGGGTACATTGGTTGCCTCTTTGGGTAAAGGCCAAAAAGTTGAGCTTAAAGCATCAGCAATTGAGGTTTTAGGTGATTGCGATCCCGAAACCTATCCTATCCAACCCAAAAAACACAGTTTGGAATTTTTAAGGGAAAACGCCCACCTGCGTTTCCGCACCAATACATTCGGCGCTATATTTCGCGTTCGCAACAGCCTGGCCTTCGCCATACACCAATTTTTCCAGGAGCGCGGTTTTGTGTATTTGCATACGCCGATCATTACCGCTTCTGACGCGGAAGGCGCGGGGGAAACTTTCCACGTTACCAATTTCGACCTGGCCAATCCGCCAAAAGACGATACCGGTGCAGTTGATTTTAAAGAAGACTTTTTCGGCCGCCCTACCAACCTCACCGTTTCGGGCCAGCTGGAAGGCGAGTTGGGCGCCATGGCTTTAAGCGATATTTATACTTTCGGACCAACTTTCAGGGCTGAAAATTCCAATACTACCCGGCATTTGGCGGAGTTTTGGATGATAGAGCCGGAAATGGCTTTTTACGACCTGAATGACAACATGGACCTGGCCGAAGCCCTGCTGAAATATGTGATCAAATACGCGCTGGAGAAAAATGTGGAGGATATTGAATTTTTGACACAGCGCCTGCTGGATGAAGAAAAACAAAAGCCGCAACAGGACCGCTCGGAGATGACCCTGATTGAAAAACTGCAGTTTTGTTTGAATAATGATTTCGAGCGCTTAACCTATACCGAGGCCATCGACATCCTGAAAGAATCGACCCCGAACAAGAAAAAGAAATTCCAGTACCCGGTGGAAGGCTGGGGAACTGACCTGCAATCGGAACATGAACGTTACCTGGTAGAAAAACATTTTAAAAAGCCGGTCATCCTTACCGATTACCCAAAACAGATCAAAGCATTTTACATGCGCCAGAATGAAACCGACATGAACGGCAACGAAACCGTACGCGCGATGGATATCCTGTTCCCGGGCATCGGCGAAATCGTTGGCGGTTCGCAGCGCGAGGAAAGACTAGATAAGCTGGAGCAACGCATGGACGAAATGGGCATCCCTAAAGAAGAATTATGGTGGTACCTGGACACCCGCCGCTTTGGCGCCTGCCCGCATGCCGGTTTTGGTTTAGGCTTTGAACGCCTGGTGCTGTTTGTTACCGGCATGGGCAATATCAGGGATGTGATCCCGTTCCCAAGGTTTCCTAAAAACGCTGAGTTTTAATCTGGATTACACCGATTGGGGGGTGATTTCACCGATTGCCTTTGCGAATAAAGTTGGGAGATTTCTGATTTAATGCCGATAGAAGTAATCAATGCCAAAAATTGAATTATCGACCCAAATCAATGCCCCCATTGGGGTTTGCTTTGATTTGGCAAGGAGTATCGACCTCCATATGGAATCCACCAAACAAACCGGTGAACAAGCCATTGCGGGCCGCACTTCCGGCCTGATTAGCTTAGGTGAAACAGTTACCTGGCAGGCAAAGCATTTCGGAATAAGGCAAACATTAAGTTCAAAAATCACCCGGTTCGAATACCCCAATTATTTTACGGATGAAATGGTCAACGGCGCTTTCACATGTTTCCGGCATGACCATCTTTTTTCTTCTGTCGGCGGGCAAACGATTATGAAAGATGTTTTTGATTTTGAATCGCCGATG
>NZ_CAIWNH010000574.1 GCF_903913935.1 uncultured Mucilaginibacter sp. | reverse complement strand
TTTAGAAACATCTGCATTTTTTGTTTTAGGGTAATTCTTTCTATACAAAAAAGATGTACCTTGTTTTGGTCAATAAATGAAGCACTTTTTCATCCTATTATTCATTCCGTTTTTATTTTCGTGTAAAAAACACTTTCATCAAACTAATGAAATCATCAAAGTTGAACTCGCCCGCAGCGGTGCCTGGTCTGATTATGGAGGTGCGATAGGTGTCGATAGTTCATTGAATTATAAATGCTATGATGGTAATACGAAAAGGAACTTCATTGGGAAGATTAACGCCAGCTTCTGGGATTCGATAAATAGAAGATTTGAACAAATTAAATTTAAGGAGATACCAGTATTTGATAATAAAAATATTGCAGACGCAACTTATTTTGAACTAATAATCTACTGGAAAGACAGTAGCAAGCGAATAACAAGGGTTAGGGACATAAAACCAGATTCAGTTGTCAATGCGTTTAGATGGTTAAATGATAGTTATAAAAAGGTTATGCTTCACCAAGTTAATTATTCCATTAAATTTGAAACGACTTTTCAAGATCCTCTACCGCCTCAACCCAAAATTGATCAGGTGAAATTCCCGCCGCCAATAAAACAATAAAGCATCAGCTAATTTCTTTGTTATCCCGAATGTGTATATTTGACTTATGGACAGCCAGGCAATCTATAAAACAATTCGCGAAACGGTATTAGCTAACTTACCGGGGTCACGTGTATTGCTTTTTGGCTCCCGTGCAAGAGGCGATGGGGATAAATTTAGCGACTATGACCTGTTAGTTATTACACCTCAGACTTTTACACCGCGAGAAAATATTAAATTAAGTACCTTACTGAACCATGCGATATCTAAGGCGCTAAAAATTCCTGTCGATATATTGATCAATAGTGAAGATGAAGTCCTTGAAAAGCAAGAGCTACCTGGTCATGTTGTACGTACAGCAATTAGGGAAGGGATCATATTATGACATCGGCCCATAAAGCTTATGTAGAATCGTGGCTTAATAAAGCAGAACACGATCTGATGAGTGCTCAGCGGCTGATTGAAATTGAACCGATGATTTTAGACAACGCTTGTTTTCACTGCCAGCAAGCGATGGAAAAATGCCTAAAGGCATATCTGATCTATAACGGATTTGACGTACAGAAAACTCACGATATCATAGATTTGCTCGCTGATTGCGCAAAATATGATCCGGTATTTGCGGGAGTAGACCCTTTAGATATCAATGCATATGCCGTACGGGGGCGCTATCCGGATACTAATTTGATGCCATCAAAAGAAGAAGCAGACAGCTATTATCAATTAGCTCTTCAAATCAAGGCATTAACCAGCGAAAGAATATTTTACTAATATTATTAGTAAAATGAATTTTAAATCAGCACATTTGCACATCCGCATATACACAAATCAAACAATTGGCAAAAACAAGATTCGCATATTTCTGTCAGAGCTGTGGGCATGAGTCAGCTAAATGGCTGGGCAAATGCCCCTCGTGCAGCCAATGGAACACTTTTGTGGAAGAAGTGATCGAGAAGGATAATAAGGCTATCCCCAATTGGAAAACAGCCTCTACCACGCTGCAAAGGGCCAATAAGCCTGTTAAGGTGGCAGATATTACCTTTAAGGAAGAACATCGCCTGCTGACGCCTGATAATGAGTTTAACAGGGTTTTAGGCGGCGGGATAGTGGCCGGGTCGCTGGTATTGATCGGCGGGGAGCCGGGGATTGGCAAATCAACCCTGATGTTGCAGCTGGCATTGAATATGCCGGGCATAAAAGTGCTGTATGTTTCGGGCGAAGAAAGCGAACACCAGATCAAAATGCGGGCGGAACGGTTAGAGGGAGTCTCGAGTCTGAAGTCTCAAGTCGAAAGTCTGAATGGAAATACTAAATCCGAAATCGAACATCCGAATTCCGAAATCGGAGGGTGCTTTATATTGACAGAAACCTCCACCCAAAATATCTTTAAACAAATAGAAGCGCTGGAGCCCGACCTGGTAGTGATCGATTCGATCCAGACCCTGCATTCGGCGCATATTGAATCCACGCCGGGCAGTGTTTCGCAGGTGAGGGAGTGTACCGCCGAATTATTACGTTTCGCGAAGGAAAGCTCGACCCCGGTATTTTTGATCGGCCATATTACCAAAGACGGAATGATTGCCGGGCCAAAGATCCTGGAACACATGGTGGATACCGTATTGCAATTTGAAGGCGACCGCCATCATGTTTACCGTATTTTACGTACTATTAAAAACCGTTTTGGCTCAGCCTCTGAACTGGGTATTTATGAAATGCTGGGCGAAGGGCTGCGCGAAGTATCCAACCCTTCCGAAATATTATTATCCCAGCGGGATGAGCCTTTAAGCGGGATCACCATCTCCACTACGCTGGAAGGGATGCGCCCGATGATGATAGAAACGCAGGCACTGGTTAGTCCATCGCCCTATGGCACACCGCAGCGGACTGCCACCGGCTTTGATACCAAACGGATGAGCATGCTGCTGGCCGTACTGGAAAAGCGCTGCGGGTTTAACCTGGGCGCAAAAGATGTTTTTTTAAATATTACCGGCGGTATCCGCGTGGAGGACCCGGCAATTGACCTGGGCCTTGCTGCCGCCATTATCTCTTCGCACCAGGATATTCCTATTCCATTTAAAACCTGCTTTGCAGGCGAAATTGGTTTGTCCGGCGAGATCCGTGCCGTAAACCGCGTCGAACAGCGCATTGCCGAGGCGCAAAAACTGGGTTTTGAACAAATCTTTATCTCCAAATATAATCTTCCATCAGGGGGGCATGATAAAAAAGGCATCGATCTTTCACGTTATAAAATTGATATAAAAGTTGTAAGCCGGATTGAAGAGGTGTTTGAGATCTTGTTTGGGTAATGTGATTGTTATAACAAATTACGTAAATTTGTATATGGCGAAAATTGATTACAAGGAATATATCGAAGTGAATCCTGAAATAAGATTCGGCAAGCCTGTGATTAAAGGGACCAGGATAACTGTATACGACGTTTTACAATGGCTTGCTTCAGGTATGACACATGAGGAAATAATCACCGATTTCCCCCAATTAAGCGAAAATCAAATATTGGCTTGCCTTGCATACGCCGCCAATAAAGAACGTATCGTAAAGGTGGCATGATATGCGCTTAATTTCTGATGAGAATATTTCATGGCGTTTAAAAAAACTGTTGCCTGATTGGGAGATATTGCCATCAAACGAGATCATCTCCAAAGTGCGATTAACAGATTTAATGATCTGGAAATTCGCCAAAGCCAATCAATATACAATTCTGACTTTTGATGAAGATTTCTTTGAACTCCAAAATCTGTTTTCCTATCCACCTAAAATAATCTGGCTTAGAACTGGAAATGTAAGCACTGCGGAGATAGCATCATTATTAATAAATCTGAAAGATAATATTCTCGAATTTCTGAATAGTGACGAACTGGGGATATATGAGCTGTACCTGTAGTTAACAGCACCCTATAATCAGGGAATGCAATTATCCTTCCTCCTGGTATCCACAATATAAATGATCTTCCAGCCATCTGCGGTTCTCATCAGCTGAAAAACATCCACACCGCAATGGCTGAATTTATCGCCAAGATAGAACCGATAAGGCGCCCAAACACCGGCCAGATCGCCGTCAATTTTTATACCGTCGAACACAATGCGTTCATCATAAACGGAAGCGTGCGGTGTGCCGATCGCTTTTACAAAACCGTCTGCGCCTTCGGTAGACAGAATTGCTTTTCCATCTTTATCATTGGAGACGCTTTGCAGGATCATATCTTTTGAGAAAACTGAACGCAATAACGTGCTATCGCCCTTACGCATGGCCGTAAATAAGGTGTTGATGGTTTGTTTAACGGCGAGGGTGTCTGCTTTCTGGGCATATAAGTTAATCGACGCAATCAGGATAAAACTTGTAAAGAGTGCTTTCTTCATGAAATATTATTTAATGGGGATGATCGTTTGAATTTTAGCGGGTAACGTTACCCCAAACTGCCGGGCTCTCTGAACCAATTAAATATAAATACCTTTTTTTGTTAATAATAGTATCGTGCGTGAAAATTATCGGGTGTAATGAGGATGATCCAATCCTTGGATCATTGCTTTGACTTATTTTAAGTTTATCACCAACATTATAAATATTTTGATCGCATATTGCTAAAACTGAAATTTCCCTTGGATAATTATTGTTATTGGTTACGGTGCCTATAATTAATGCATAAGGAATGCCTTTGGTGTAACAAAATACATCATTTTTAAAAAACTGCTTCACAATAATTTGAATCGTATCTTTTATCGTGAAGAACTTAAAATCGTAAAGTTGTCCTACGTAATGAATGATTTTATTAGGATCATTGGGGTTAACCGTTTGCTTATTCTGCCCTGAAGCAGTGCAAATGCAAAAAGAAAGAATGCCAGCAAATAGGGTTATCCGCATTTTATAAATATAAAAAAAGCCCTGCATAAAAATGCAAGGCTTCCATTAGTATTATTATAAGATCAGTTAAGACATTTTTAGTTTCTTCTGGATATCGGCCACGTAGCCTTTGAATTTCTTATCGGTATCAATTAAGTCTTCAACAGTTTGGCAGGCGTAGATCACGGTGGAGTGGTCGCGGCCGCCGAAGAAATGGCCGATTGATTTTAATGAACTTTTGGTATGTGCTTTAGCTAAATACATAGAGATCTGCCTGGCTTGTACAATTTCGCGTTTGCGGGTTTGTGATTTTACCATTTCAATCGGCACTTCAAAATACTCGCAAACCAGGTTCTGGATGTATTCCATCGAGATTTCTTTGGAGGAATTTTTAACAAAATTCTTCAGCATCTGCTTGGCAAGCGCCAGGTCAATCTCTTTACGATTCAGCGTCGACTGGGCCAGTAAGGATACCATCGCGCCTTCCAGCTCACGTACGTTATTGTCGATATTATGGGCGACGTATTCAATTACATCGTTTGACAATTCGATGCCGTCCTGGTAGGTTTTGTTTTTAAGGATGGCCATACGGGTTTCCAGGTCAGGAACCTGCAGATCCGCCGATAGGCCCCATTTAAACCTTGACAGCAGGCGTTCTTCCAGCCCGGCCAGGTCCTTAGGCGCTTTATCTGAAGTAATGATCACTTGCTTGCCTGATTGGTGCAGGTGGTTGAAGATATGGAAAAAGAAATCCTGTGTTTTTTCCTTGCCTGCAAAATTATGTACGTCGTCCATAATGAGTACGTCAATTGCCTGGTAAAAATTCACAAAATCATTAATGTTATTGTGTTTTAAAGCATCAACAAACTGCTGGGTAAATTTCTCGCAGGAAACATATAATACCAGCTTATCAGGCAGGGTTTGTTTGATCTCGTTACCGATAGCTTGCGCCAGGTGCGTTTTCCCTAAACCAACGCCGCCGTATATCATTAAAGGGTTAAAAGAGGTGCCACCTGGTTTGGCCGCCACCGCATAGCCTGCCGAGCGGGCCAAACGGTTACAATCGCCTTCAACAAAATTGTTGAAAGTATAGTTGCGGTTTAACTGCGGATCAACATTTAGTTTCTTTAAACCCGGTATTACAAATGGGTTTTTGATATCCTTATTTATTGAAATGGGTATTGGCATTGATTGATTTTTTGATTCGGCACCGTTACCGTTTGATGGTAGATTTGTGGTATAGGGCTTACTTGATGACGACTGTTCAACAACTATGTTATACTCCAAACGTCCGTCATCACCTAATTGTTTTTTTATAGTTTTCCGCAGCAAGCCCACGTAGTGTTCTTCAAGCCATTCGTAAAAAAATAAACTTGGTACTTGAATGGTTAAAACACTCCCTTCCATTCTTAAAGCTTTTATCGGCTCAAACCAGGTCTTAAAACTCTGGGCCGGTATGTTATCTTTAATGATTTGAAGGCAGCTATTCCAAACATTAGTACAAGTTTTTTCCATATAAATTTTATTAAAATATTGATTTCCAACCTACCAGCGAACTATCTTTTGGCCTGTTTGGGAACATCGAATATTCTAAAAAAAAGCGGATAAAAAAATTATATTTTCACTTTTTGTTGAAATATATTTCAGGTGTTTTTGAATTTATATAGTGTTTTTTTGACAGAGAATATTTATATTATGCGCAAGGCAAAAGCCGGGAAATCGCCTGGTTAATTATTTAAAATTTTATTTAATTTTTATGATTTTAGTAATAGAAAGTTAAATTTTTAAAATCAATACTTCTAACTATAATGCACTGGTTAAGGTATTTAGGTAATGTGAAATAGGTAATGATTGATGTTGCTTTGTGTGTAACGCAGAAAAAATCGATTAAGCAAATGTAATTAGTATTCGCCAAACACATTTCTAAGTGTATCGGCAATTTCACCCAGCGTAGCATAGGCTTCTACCGCGTGAAGGATAAATGGCATCAAATTGTCTTCTCCTTTTGCAGCCGAACCAAGTTTTTCAAGGCAGTTTTCCACATTATTGTTATCCCTGGCCTGTTTAACCTGGCTGATTTTTTCGGTCTGCATTTTACGGATGGAGTCATCCACGCGGAAAACATTTATAGAAGGTTTTTCGGGCTCGGTAAACCGGTTAACACCAACCAAGATCTTGTCGCCATTTTCTATTTCTGTTTGGTACTCATATGCCGACCGCGCGATCTCCTGCTGCATATAGTCCTGCTCAATGGCTTTTACCGATCCGCCCATTGCGTCTATCTTTTCGATATAAACCAATGCGGCTTTTTCTATCTCGTCAGTTAGTGCTTCCATAAAATAGGAGCCGGCCATCGGGTCAACCGTATCGGTCACCCCGCTCTCAAACGCAATGATCTGCTGGGTGCGTAAAGCAATTTTTGCTGCCGCTTCGGTAGGTAACGAGATCGCTTCATCGTAACCGTTGGTATGTAATGATTGCGTACCGCCCAGTACTGCCGCCATTGCCTGTGTGCTCACCCGGATGATGTTATTCATGGGTTGCTGTGCGGTTAGTGTTGAGCCGCCTGTTTGCGTATGGAAGCGCAATTTTTGGGCGCCAGCCTCAGTTGCTCCAAGTTCTTTGGTGATATGTGCCCACATCCTCCTGGCAGCCCTGAATTTGGCGATCTCCTCAAAAAAGTTATTGTGGCAGTTAAAAAAGAAGGATACCCTTTTTGCAAATACGTTTATGTCGAGCCCCTTTTGCAGTGCAGCCTTTAAATACGCTTTGCCGTTGGCCAGGGTAAAGGCAAGTTCCTGCACGGCGGTCGAGCCGGCTTCGCGGATATGGTACCCGGATATCGAGATAGTGTTCCATTTGGGTACTTCCGTACTGCAATATTCAAAAACATCGGTGATCAGCCGCATGGAAGCAGCAGGCGGGTATATATATGTACCGCGCGCGGCATACTCTTTTAATATGTCGTTTTGTATGGTGCCGGATAATAGTTTCAGATCAGCGCCTTGTTTTTTTGCCAGGGCGATATACATCGCCAACAGAATAGGAGCAGTGGCATTAATGGTCATCGAGGTTGAAATATTTTTCAGTTCGATGCCATCGAACAATATTTCAATATCCTTTAATGAGTCTATAGCCACGCCCACTTTTCCAACTTCCCCTTCGGCAAGTGCATGGTCCGAATCATATCCTATTTGCGTGGGCAAATCAAACGCAACGGAAAGCCCCATAGTGCCCTGGCTGAGCAGGTAATGGTAACGTTTATTGGATTCTTCGGCGGTGGAAAAGCCGGCATACTGGCGCATGGTCCAGGGTTTACCCCTGTACATATCTTTCTGTATACCCCGGGTAAATGGAAATTCGCCCGGGAGTTCATTCATGCCCGAAGGGTCAGTATAAACCTCCCTGATCTCGATACCTGATGTGGTTGTATGTTTCTTTCCGGGCATATTGTTGTTTAGATCACTGATTACACCGATTTTTTATTGCAGATTACATCGATTGAATAGTTCTTTATCCATGCTTCGTCTTTCGGACTTTTCCGACTCTCCGGACTTTTCCGACTTTCTTAAAAAAGCTCCTCCAGGTCCTTCCGCATCATGCTGGTGCCTATTTCGTAAGGATTGTTTTCTACCTGGCTCAAAAATCCCAGTATCGCTTTACTCAATTCCAGTCCGGTTGCGGTTTCGGGCAATGATTTTACAGCATTGCCTACCATTGCCAGAGTATCATCCTTAAGGTTTTTCACTACTCCCCAGGCACGGCTGCTTACATAAATTTGCTGGGTGATATTGTGCTGGTACTCGCTGCGGATATCTTCCATTATTAAACTATGTAATTCATGTGCGCTGTAAGCTGTGGCATTTAACCTGATCAGCATATTGGCGGGATTGATACGTTCAATAAATAAAACAAGGCGCTCATACGCCTGCAGGCGCAACGGCAATGTCTGGCTGCTCATTGATTTCCTGAATTCAAGCAATTGGATCTTCTCATCCCGTTCAAGATAAGGCTTCACAAGGTAAAAGGCAATCCATACCACCCCTACGCCGGCGAAGGTATATTTTAAAATATCTAATAAAAATGGTAGCAGGTTCATACAGATGAATGTTAAATAGCGGTCATAAATATACCGGGTGCAACAAAAATCTGCAATTTACCTTATATTTGTGTAGTTAAATAAAAATAAGATGAGTATTGCTGTTGAAACCGCGCCTGCACCGGTAACATTTACAGAAGGCGCCGTAAAGGAATTGTTTAAATTAAAGGACCAGCAGGAAATTGGCGACGATTTTGGCTTGCGCGTTGGCGTTGAAGGCGGTGGCTGTTCAGGAATGAACTACGTTTTAGGTTTTGACCAGAAAAAAGACGGCGACCAGGAATTTATGATCGATGGCATAAAGGTTTATATGCATAAGGCGCATGGTTTATACCTGGCCGGGATGCAGATCGATTTCCAGGACGGCCTGAATGCCCGTGGTTTTACTTTTAATAACCCCAATGCGGCCAGCACCTGCGGATGCGGTACTTCGTTCTCGGTATAGTTTAGATAGCATCAGGATATAAGAGCCAGGCATCAGGATTGAAGTGTTTATCTTCTCCTGGTTCCCGGC
Source organism: uncultured Mucilaginibacter sp. (assembly GCF_903913935.1). Classification (GTDB taxonomy): domain Bacteria; phylum Bacteroidota; class Bacteroidia; order Sphingobacteriales; family Sphingobacteriaceae; genus Mucilaginibacter. The sequence continues at coordinate 189 of NZ_CAIWNH010000574.1, read as the reverse complement.
TCTTTTTGTTTACTTCCCTCGTTGGCTTAATATTTCAGTACTATAAAGCCCGTTTTATGTATGGTTATACCGTTAACGGCGTAATCCAGCGAATAAAAATAAGTACCCGGCATTTGCATAGCGCCGTTCTTGTTGCTATGCCCGTCAAATACTTTAGTGCTATTGTCATACCCTTTGGCTTCGAAGATC
>NZ_CAIWNH010000573.1 GCF_903913935.1 uncultured Mucilaginibacter sp. | reverse complement strand
TCAAATTAATTTCTTTTTCTAACGGTTCTTTGCTCTATTCTCTTTTCGTAATTTTCTCCCTGAAAAATCCGGTGCACATAAATTCCCGGCGTATGAATATGATCCGGATCAAGTTCACCGGGTTCAACCAGTTCTTCTACTTCGGCTATTGTGATTTTCCCGGCCATCGCCATTACCGCATTAAAATTGCGCGCCGTTGCACGATAAACGAGGTTTCCAAGCCTATCTCCTTTCCAGGCTTTTACAATGGCAAAATCGGCTTCAAACGCCATCTCCATTAAATAATCCTTGCCATTAAAATTCCGTATTTCCTTTCCGATGGCCACTTCGGTGCCGATGCCTGCAGGTGTAAAAATCGCCGGCATGCCATAGCCTGCCGCCATACAGCGGGTGGCCAACGTTCCCTGGGGAATCAGTTCAACCTCCAGTTCGCCGCTAAGTAATTGCCTTTCAAATTCAGCGTTCTCTCCTACGTAAGACGAGATCATTTTTTTCACCTGCCGTTGTTTAAGCATCAAGCCGATGCCAAAATCATCGACAGCTGCATTGTTGGAAATGCAGGTTAGGTTTTTTGTGCCTTTTTTGACCAGTGCGCCTATGCATTTTTCAGGCAAGCCGCACATTCCAAAGCCACCGAGCATTAAGGTCATGCCATCGGTTATATCACAGATAGCCTCGTCAGCGCCATTAACTACTTTGTTCATTTTTAATAATTGGATGGGGTAAAGTTAGGTTTTTTGGTTCAAGGTTGATCGCTATGGTTTATTGTTTTAATTATGCAAATTTGCCCCGATTAATAATTATTGAATTCATGGTCAATCAACAATCTACATCTCACATCTTAATGATCCGGCCGGTAAACTTTGGCTTTAATGAAGAAACCGCCGGAAGTAATGCTTTTCAGAAGAGAAACACTGATAAAATTAGCGCAAATGATAAGGCGCAATGGGAGTTTGACGGAATGGTAAATATCCTCCGTGAAAACGGCGTCGATGTGACGGTTATTGATGACACGCCTGATCCTTTTACACCGGATTCCATATTTCCGAATAACTGGGTGTCTTTTCATCAAGACGGAGATATATTTTTGTATCCGATGCAAGCCGAAAACCGCAGGCTTGAACGACGGGAAGACATCATAGGCCAACTAGAAGTTTACTTTGAAGTGAAACATATTACTGACCTGAGCAGTTTTGAACAGGAAAATAAATTTCTGGAAGGAACCGGCAGCATGGTGCTCGATAGGGTTAATAAAATTGCCTATGCCTGCATATCACCAAGAACAGATCGCGAAGTACTGGCCTTATTTTGCGAACAGGCCGACTATAAAGAAGTGAGTTTTCATGCCTACGACGAGTACCATATGCCCATTTATCACACTAACGTATTAATGTGCGTGGGCAGTGGGTTTGCAGTGATATGTATGGACAGCATTACAGATGATGAGGAAAAGAATGCAGTAATATCTATCCTTAAATTAACGCATAAGGAAATTATCAGCATCAGCTTTGAACAAATGAACCAGTTTGCCGGTAATATGCTCGAAGTTAAGAATAAAGACGGTGAGACGTTGATCGTAATGTCGCAAAACGCATTCAACGCTTTGGATGATCAACAAAAAGGCGCACTTGAAAAATATGGAAAATTAGTTTACGCTGATATTAATACCATTGAGACCAATGGCGGGGGCAGCGCCAGGTGTATGATGGCTGAGGTGCATTTGCCGGTTGGTTCATAGCTGATAGTTCAGGGATCATAGCCGGATTTAAGTTGGAAAATATCGATCAATAACTATTTGCAGCTGCCATGAACTATGAACAATTAACCATGAACTGTCAAATAAAAAAATGTCCCAACAAATAGCCCATATTTCCATTTAAAAATTACATTTTTGGCAAAATTTTAAAAAATGCAGAGCTACGAAGAATTTCTTGACCTGAGTGTAGGTTTCCCGCAGGAAGGTTTTGAGATCATTGAGGATGAACTCTATTTTCACGACCTCAATTTAATGGAAATGATTGAAACGTATGGTACCCCCCTACGCTTCACTTATGTACCTATAATTTCTAAAAAGATCCAGCAGGCTAAGCTGTTGTTTCAGCAGGCCATTATAAAAAACAATTATCGCGGCAGCTATAAATATTGTTATTGCACTAAAAGCTCGCATTTTAAGCACGTGGTTGAAGAAGCGCTTAAAAACGAGATCCACCTGGAAACATCGTCGGCTTTTGATATGCCGATGATTGATATCCTGGAGAAAAAAGGCGCGGTTAATAAAGACGTAACAGTTATTTGTAACGGTTTTAAAACCTTTCAGTACAAAACCTATATTATTGACATGCTGCATGATGGTTTCAAAAACATCATCCCGGTATTGGATAATAAAGAGGAATTTAACCTTTACGACGATGAGATTGAAATGGATACCCCGTGTAATCTCGGTATCCGTATTGCCGCAGAAGAGCAACCTGATTCGCAGTTTTATACGTCGCGTTTAGGGGTGCGTATGGAAGATATTATAGATTTCTATTATAATAAGATTGAGGCGAATCCTAATTTCCGCGTTAAGTTGCTGCATTTCTTCATCAATTCAGGGATTTCCGATACACCGTACTATTGGAACGAGCTCGAAAAATACGTCACCCTGTATTGTAAATTTAAAAAGATAAACCCGCACCTGGATACGCTTGATATTGGCGGCGGCATGCCTTTTAAAGATTCACTGGTTTTTGATTTCGATTATGAATACATGATCAATGAAATTGTGAGCCGGATAAAAGAGATTTGTGCCGATAATGACACCGAAGAGCCGGATATTATTACTGAATTCGGTAAATATACGGTGGCCGAAGCATCCGGCATTTTATACAAGGTATTGGGCCGCAAACAGCAAAACGACCGTGAAAAATGGCTGATGCTGGATGGTTCATTTATTACCAACCTGCCTGACGTATGGGCCCTCAACCAGAAATATATTTTATTGCCGATCAACAACTGGGACTCAGAATATGAGCGCGTTAACCTTGGTGGAATTACCTGCGACGGGCAGGATTATTATAACCAGGAGGCCCACATGAATAGTGTGTTTATGCCTAAAACGCGTAAAGTACAATATATCGGCTTTTTTAATACCGGTGCTTACCAGGAAGTTTTAAGCGGGTACGGCGGCATTCATCATTGTCTGTTACCTTCACCAAAACATGTGATCATCAGGCGTAACCGTGATGAAACATTCAACTTTGAAGTTTTTGGGGAAGAACAAAACAGTAAACAGGTGATGAAATTGTTGGGATATACAACGTAGAGATTAAACTAATCTCTACGCTCAATTCATTGTTCTTTATGATAAAGATCGCCGGCTTTGGCTGCCGATAACTTAATCCCTTTTATCATAGCGGAACTGAATCCATTATGTTCCATTTCATTTAAACCTGCAATGGTACATCCGCTTGGCGAGGTTACTTTATCTATTTCCTGTTCAGGGTGCGAGGAAAGCTGCAACAACAGATCCGCAGCGCCCTTGGCGGTTTGAGCAGCCATTTTTAATGCATCATGTGCATGGAATCCAATTTCTGTACCTCCCTGTGAAGCGGCACGTATCGACCTTAAAAAGAAAGCTATACCACAGGCGCAAAGCGCGGTTGCTGATGTCATCAATTCTTCGTTGATCTGGATGGTAACGCCAACGGTTTCAAAAAATGAACGTGCAAAATTGATATTTTTAGGCGTGCCATTGTCAGTAGCAATACAGGTCATCGATTGCCCGATCGCGATCGCTGTATTCGGCATCGCGCGGATTACCTGTACATTCAGATCCAGTTGCTGGCGGATATCCGCGCAACTAACCCCCGAAACCACAGAAATTAACAATTGTTTCTCAGGCCTGATGGATGGACGGATCTCATCGAGCAGTTTATTCAATTGTTGCGGCAACACCGCAAGCACTACATAATCGGCCTTTCTAACGGCTTTTAAATTATTATCTGTTGTATGGTAGCCCAATTCGGCATATGCAGCTAATGCGCCGACGTTTCTGCGGGTAAGGGATATTTGCTGGGGTTTACAAATTCCGGCTTTAACAAGGCCTTTAGCCAATGACAAGCCAATGTTACCGCTGCCGAGTATGGCAATATGCTGTTGTGAATTCATAAATAATGTTCGATTAAATTTGTGCCAAATGATTGGTGTTCTTTTATATTTCCAAGGTCGTCAGAATGGCCGATGATCACCTTTTTTACACCGCGTGCTATCGCGGCAAAGGCATTATCAAGCTTGGGCAGCATTCCGCTGTGTATTACCTGTTGTTCTTTTAATTCTTCGTAATGTTTGGGATCTATTTCCCTGATCAACGATTCTTCGTCATTTATGTCTTTCAATACCCCTTTCTTCTCAAAACAATAGATCAGGGTGGTATGGTAATATTTGGCCAGAGCAACTGCCAATGCAGATGCAATGGTATCAGCATTGGTGTTTAGCAACTGCCCGGCACCATCATGGGTTAGCGCACAAAAAACAGGAGTAAAACCAGCGTCCATAAGGCTGATGAGATTTTGTGGCTTGATAGAATTTTCGTCAAGATCGCCAACAAAACCGTAATCAATTTTTTTTACAGGACGTTTTTTTGCCCGGATAAAATCCCCGTCGGCACCAGTAAGCCCAATGGCGTTGTTACCAAACCGCTGTAATTGAGCAACAATATTTTTATTGATTAAACCACCGTAAACCATCGTCACCACCCTTAAGGTTTCTACATCCGTTATCCTGCGGCCATCCACCATTTTAGCCTCCACCCCTAATGTTTCCGATAGTTGCGTTGCTACTTTACCCCCGCCATGAACCAGTATTTTAAAACCCGGCAGTGCGGTAAAATCCTTTAAAAAATGATAAAGGTTTTCCGAATTATCAATAACATTTCCACCAATTTTTATGATATACAGGTATTTATCACGTTTATTTTGCTGCTGCTTTGTTAAAACCTGGTCTATTTTATTCATATTAACCGCCTGGCAGGTAAATAAAACTGAAAAATATATGATTATATACCTGTTGCGGCTAAAAATACTAAAAAAACAGGCAAATCT
>NZ_CAIWNH010000572.1 GCF_903913935.1 uncultured Mucilaginibacter sp. | reverse complement strand
TTAGGTTGTTGAATCAACTACAGCTTAAAATTATACCTTATTAAACCAATTATTAATGATGATGATCACAAGTGATAACTATCACAAACTAAAAAAAACAATAAATTTGATTTTTAATTATTAAATAATATTATGTGGTATTTTTTGTTTTTTGGGATAGTTTAGATTGGGTCATTGAATAATGAACAGACAAGCTGTTAACGTTAATAAATAAAATAGAATGCATCTTCACAAGAATACCGGGCGCTTTTCAAATTTCAGGGAAGCGGTTGCAATGCCAATTTACTGGGGCTGAATTAAAGCTGCAAGCGTTATAATAACGTGTTGAGAACCTATGCCATTTGATTTTTTAGGCCATTGCGGCATTTTTGTTAAAAATTGATGCTATGGTTTCAGTTACTCTGTCAAGAGATTCCTGAGTGAGGTTTGAGCCTGATGGCAGGCATAAACCGTTATTAAAAAGTTTTTCACTAATTCCATTTACATAGCTGGGACAATTTTTAAAAACAGGTTGCAAATGCATTGGTTTCCACAAGGGCCGTGATTCAATGTTCTCTTCTTCCAGTAAAAGGCGTACCGTTTCCCTTGTAGTACCCTTTGCTTTGTTTGGGTCAATAGTTATGGTTGTTAACCAACGGTTGCTGCTATAACCAAATGGTTCCGGTAAAAAGCCGATACCGGGTAGATTTGAAAGTGTTTTCAGGTAAAAATTAAAGATACTTCTCCTTTTCATGATACGGTCAGGCAACACCTGCATTTGCCCCCTGCCAATACCAGCTGAAACGTTGCTTAAACGATAATTATACCCTATTTGCGAATGCTGGTAATGAGGGGCCAGATCACGGGCCTGGGTGGCTAGAAAACGTGCCTGTTTGATGAAATGTTCTTCATCTGATATCAATGCACCACCACCGCTTGTAGTAATAATTTTGTTCCCATTGAAAGACAACACACCCATTGCCCCAAAAGTTCCTGCTTTTTTACCATTAATAGTCGACCCTAAAGCCTCGGCTGCATCCTCCAGCACAGGTATTTCATACCTGGCGGCTATTGTCGTTATTTGTTCCATTTTAGCAGGCATACCATAGAGGTGAACCGGCATTATTGCTTTTGGCTTTTTGCCTTTGGCTATCCGGTCTTTTATAGCCTGTTCCAGCAATTCGGGGCACATATTCCATGTTTCGGGTTCACTGTCGACCAACACGGGGGTTGCACCTAAATAAACAATTGGATTGGCAGTTGCCGAAAAAGTAAAACTTTGGCAAATAACCTCGTCACCCGGGCCGACACCTAACATAATTAAACCAAGGTGTAATGCCGCGGTTCCTGAACTTAGCGCTGCCGCATGTCCTGATCCTGTAAAGGCTTCCAGGTCGCGTTCAAATCCATTTACGTGCGGGCCCAAAGGCGCTATCCAGTTGGTATCAAAAGCATCTTTTACAAAATTAAATTCTTCACCACCCATGTGAGGACTGGAGAGCCATATTTTTTGTTTCATGTTAATTTAATTTATTTTTGATCACTGTATTTAATGATTTTACCCGGATTGCCGACTACAACTGCGTAATCGGGTACATCATCAATAATTACAGCCCCGGCACCTACAGTTGCCCATTTACCTATTTTAATACCTTGTATCACGCACGCTCCTATACCAATATGGGCCCCTTCGGAAACCTGAACTTTCCCGCCAAGAGCAGCATTTGGTGATATGTGTACAAAGTCGTTCACTATACAATCATGATCAATAGTGCAATTGGTGTTTAAGATCACATGTCTGCCAACAACAGCGTCGCAATTAACGGTAACAGATGCCATTACCACTGTTCCATCCCCAATTGAAGCTCTCGGCGATAAAATGGCTGATGGATGTATAGCCTGTTGGTAATTTACTTTGAATTCCTCAGCGCATTTTTTACGAATTTCATTTTTGCCGATGCAAATGATCATTTTAAAATCGGTGGTTGATCCATGTGCGGGAATAACCTGAAAAACAGGATAGCCAAGCAAGCTTCTTATTTCTGTGTTTTCATCCAGGAGCCCGGCAATTTCTTTTTTCTGTCGTTCCAGTATTTCAATAACTACTTTTGCATGCCCGCCCGCACCGTATAGGTAAATCATATATTATCTCCATTAAATTTCTGCATTGTTACATGGCCCTTATGGCTGATCCCTTCGTGTTTTAATACCTTCGCAAAGGTCATCCCAATAATCTTTAGGTCAAGCCAAAAGTTTAAGTGGCCCGCATACCAAACATCATATTCAAATTTTTGACCCCAGTTTATCAAATTGCGCCCGTTTACCTGTGCCCAACCAGTAATTCCCGGGCGTACATCGTGCCTTTTTTTTTGATTTTCATTGTATAGTGGCATATACTCTGTTAGAAGCGGGCGGGGGCCCACCAGGCTCATTTCTCCTTTTATCACATTCAACAACTGTGGTATTTCATCTAAGGAGGTTTTTCTGACAAAACGTCCAAAATGCGTTAGCCTGTCTGCATCTGGTAAGAGATTTCCCTCCTCATCTCTGTTATCATTCATCGTTTTGAATTTGATCATTTTAAAAGGTTTACCGGTCTTCCCCGGGCGCACCTGAAAAAAAAACGGGAAGCCTGCATTTGATACGTATAGGAGAATGGTTAGCATCAGTATAAGTGGCAACAGGATCATTACCGCAAATATTGAAACCCAGAAATCTATTAATCGCTTAAAAAAAGTCTTATACATTTAGTTTAGAACAAGTCTGTGATAAAATTTTAGCCATTCCCTTGAAATATTATCCGCAGAAAAATTACTGGTTACGAATCTCACCCCATTGTTACCTAAATATTTCCGAAGATCGGGTAATTGGATTAGTTGTCTCATTTGATCGGATAATGAGCGGATATTTCCAACCTTGTGCCTTAATCCGGTTTCATTTTCAACAATGGTATCCATTAAGCCATAGGTGTCACTGCAAATGACTGCTAATCCAAGCATCGACGCTTCAAGCACACTAGTGCCAAACCCCTCCCTGTAACTTGGCATGCAAAATACATCCAACGCTTGCAAAACAATTTCGGGCTTTAGGGTCGGGCCATAAAAAATTATCGAATTGCTGTCGTTTACTATTCGTTGTACCTGTGGAATCAGATTTTCTTCATCGGTCCCGATAAGTAAAAGTTTAATATTAGGATAATCTTCCTTTAAATTTTTAAAGGCATTTGCTAAGTCCAAAATGCCTTTGTCTTTGTTAAGCCTTCCTAAAAACCCAAATACAACATCATTGTCATTTATCAGCAATTCGTCCCTTATTTTTTTTCTGGTCGATACAATTGGAGTAAATCGATCTGTATCTACACCACTTATTGATCCTTTACCCAAAACTTGCGAGTTTGAATCCTTAATAATATGCTGACTGATCAAAAAAGATCGCTGTGCCTCGCCATCTACCAGTATATGGGTTGATGTTAATACGATTAGCTTATCCAGATAAATTAACAGGTTTTTAATGATACCTTTTTTATGATACCAAACCTGCCCGGTGAAAATATGTACCCTGTTTTTTATACCAGCCATATACGATGCTGTCATTGAAAGTAAGCCTGCTTTTGGGGTTACAGAATGAACTATATCAAATTTGTTGGCTTTAAAATACTTTTGTAAAGCAATCAGCGCCCTCAAATCGCCTGCCGGATTAATAGCTCTTGATATTTTGATATTACAAACAGTATAATCAGCCAATTGGGATAGAATTAAAGCATCGCGCTCTGCATCAAAATTTGCTACGACGGAAATATCAAATTCCGCTTTCAATATATTAAAGTGGTTTAATAAAAAGGCTTTTATCGTTAGGGGAGAAGAAACCACAAAACATACTTTCTTTCTCACAATCATGAGTGTTAATTATAGGGCCAAACCCTCATTTGATAACCCAAAATGGGCAAATGAGTGAGCTCTTATAAATGTCAGCAAAATTGCGTGCAAAAAAAATGACCATCCTCATTTTATAAACCTTATTGTTTTAAATAGATAAAAGTGTTTTAACAGCACTCTTCTAAACAGATCTTTTTTTAAGTCGTATATCCGATGATCGACGAAGAAAATCCCATTTTTTTTCAATTCGTATTTCAATTTTTCAAAATTGGAATAGAGCGAGCGACTTTTAAATAGCTGAAAAAACAACGTGGCTGTTAAATAACTTAACCGCTGGCCGAAATATTCTGAAACCTCTTTGTTTTCTTTATTGGGCTGTTTTTTAAAAAAATCGCGCACCAGTTTAATCATTTGTACGATATCTTCCCGCATCTTTATACTTTTGCGGTCATCAATATTCCTGGTAATGGAATCCGGTGATTGGTAAAACTGTGCTGCGATTAATTTAATACCAAATACCTTTTGAGCAACATAAAATGCCCGGGTATTAAATTCATAATCCTCTATATACAGTCGTTCAACAAAAAGAAGTCCATTTTGCAACAAAAAACTTCTTTTATATAATTTGTTGCAAGCTGAATCCATGTAGCGATATTTTTTGTAATAGTTGATCCCATTATTAATTTTATCGGACGACAAAGATCTGGTGTACACAATTTTATTTTTTTCGCCAATGCCCTGGGCACCAAATTCCAACACATCAACTGAATATTTTTCCGCTTCATCATATAATTGTGCCAGCATTCCGGGTAAAAACCAATCATCAGCATCCCAAAAAACCAGGTACCTGCCAGCGGCGTTCATTATACCTGTGTTCCTGGCGCCGCCTAAACCTTTGTTTACCGGGTGGCTTATGATTCTTGCGTTCGTATGGTTTTTAATAAGACTTCCGGCAATGGCCCTGCTACCATCCTGCGACTGATCATCAACTAATATAACTTCAAATGTATCTTCTTCCAGGTTTTGCCGGTATACGGATTCAATGCAATTATCTAAGTACTGCGCTACGTTGTACATGGGTACGATGATGCTGATCTTAATCATGATTTAATTAATTATAATGCAGTTAGGGAATTTGGATTATTCGTCCTATTAATTACTCCCTAAAATCACTCCACGAAGATTCTCCTGTCGTAATTTAGTTGCGTTTTCATATCAGATATCCCGTCATTATCTGTGTTATTGTTTTTAAAAATAGATGTGTTTTTAAATTTAACATCTATCATACTCACATTATTTGGTGCTTTGTAAACTTGGAATCCTTTCTTTTTACTGTTTTTCCAAAGGGGGTTTAATACATTGATTTGGCCGGTTAAGGGAGGTCCGTTATTCTTATCTGCTAAATTAATTGCTAATCCAAAGCCAATGGCGGAGCCTTCATCAACGTGATTGTTTATGCTAATGCTAACCTGTTGAGGTGCATCACCTCTAAGTCCATGTAAAGAGACTACTATACCGTGCATAGCACTATTAAAAGTAAATGCGTTATCAATTCTTATATTTTTTATCACATCGGCATTCGTATTCGGCTCAATGTCAATACCGCTCATCGGCATCTGACCAGCGGTATTTGATATTATTGGTCTTATTAAGTGTACTCCATCGGCGCATGTTATTGAAAGGCCGTTGCGCCTGTTATTATCTAACTCGGCGTAAAATATGGTTATATTTCTATCCACTGCATCATTCTGTCTTCCAAGATAGATGCCATCACCCCAACATTTGGATACTTTAGGATTAACTACCAATATTTTTGTTGAACCAGAAATTGAAATCCCCATTCCCCACTGTCCGTTACCTGAATGTAAATCCCTGTCACCCTGAACTACCGGAAAATACAAGTTGACATTGGTGGCATTATAAATACGTAGTATCTGGTATGCAGGTAAGCCATTTGCCTGTAAAACCAGTTTAGAGTATTTTCTGAATATAATTGTACTATTACTTATTAGTGATAACCCTAAGTGATTTACAAGAACTGGAAAATTTGGAAACATAACAATATTGTTGGCATTGATAGCCTTTTGTAATTGTTCAGTATAATCAACTGATCCATCTTTTACATAGTTTGGAGGTAAACTATTTATCAGATCGTAAGCACGACTTGATAGAATGCTTGCTTTTTTGCGAAAAGGCAATAAGGCATTGGATTCTTTAATTTCATCTTTAGGCACGTTTTTATATTCCCAATTTGCTTCCTGACCTTTGCAATTGGGTGTGACAATAAGCAGGGAGAACAAAATTTGCATAATTGGAATACATAGTTTGTAAGAATTTTTCATAGCATTCATTTTTTCAGAAAAAAAATTTCCCCTTTTTTCTGGTGTCGTTAAAAAATTAAGTGGCTCGATTTTCATTTAGCTGATCAAGCGCACGACGTCTATCATCATTATTTTGTT
>NZ_CAIWNH010000571.1 GCF_903913935.1 uncultured Mucilaginibacter sp. | reverse complement strand
TTTTGTGATAAGGTTTAGGTTAAAGCCCCCAAGCTGCGAGAGTGAGGGGGTTTTTATTTTTGCCAAATTACTGTTGTTGTTTGTAACTATTTAGTTATCAAAATATAATTTGCTATTATCTTCGCAAGGATGATCACTAACTTTACAATTGACCTAAGCGGAGCTACATTTGAGTTCTTTACCATGAATCGTGTTAACCTACAGTTGTTCCAGGTATATGTTTTGCATGAAGGAAAAAAGCAGCGATTCCATATGCAGTTTAATGAGGCTGGCGCATTCTATATCGCCAATAAACAGGTTTGCCCGGAAATATATCATGGCCTTGAAAGTACATTTAGTGATGCCATTTTGAAGCTGGGCAAGGTGTAATATCTACTGCCCAGTACACGTACCAGGATACTCAATTGATACATTACTCTAAAAAAGATAAAACAATACAGCCGGTGATTTTATTTACCGGCTGTTTGGTTATTAATTAAATGATTGTTAAGGCATGGCTGAATATATATAAAAGCAGAAATTTTCATCACCGTTTACCGGGACGTTTACCTCCTTAAATATACCATCCTCAAAATGGTTGTAAATAACCTGACCGTTTACTATTTGCCCTTCAAACAAGTCATTTGCCAGCCTGTCCAGATCATATAATTTTGCCGCGGCTACTATCGCTGCACCATACAGGGTGCCGTTTTCATCCAACCTGTCTATGCGATCCAGGGCAAGCCAAAATAACTCATCATCGACATCAAACCTGGTATCAATAGCAAATACAAACTGTAGCAGGCTGGCCTGGTTGATATCCTCCAAATTGCTAATTAAGTTCAAATAAAAGGAAGGGTTACGAAGGCTCCCCATGGTAACCTCAGCCCAAATAGTTGGGTTGATCTGTTGGGCCTCATGGATATCAGTAAGCATTGGCTTTACACTTTCAAATAAATATTCACGGGTGTTGATTTTAAATGGTTGTTCATTATAAATAACGAATGCTGATCGGTTCTCCTCCAGCATTTCAATTTGGATCTCATCGCGGGTGCAGCCCATCTGTTGAATGAATACTGCGGCGAAAGTGTCAATAGGTACTTCCTGAACCTTTTTTTTGGTTTTTTTCATGATTTGAACGGATAACTTTTAAAAGTTTAAGTGATAACCTTTTCAGGTTTAGTTTTTGGGGAATAAATCCATAAAGTTTTTTCCAAATAGCAGGCCGGTAGAAATGGATACCGACCTACTATTTTAATGATGATACTAATGACACTACCCAGCGTTATCCTTCACCATGAAGGTGACAGCATGGTAGATCTCATCGCCGCTAAGCGTGGCTATGTTAGCAGTGGATGCAATAGTGAACATGAGGCCGGCTCGCTTATTATTAGGCAGCAATAGGCTCATATACACGTCTAAATAGGTTTTACCGTTGGCGTCAATACGCTCGCGGTAGCAATCGAATGATAAACTCATTTTTGTCAATGATTTTAAAGGGTGAATAATTTGTTAATTGGTGGTTGTGGTAGTCCGGAAGAAAAATTAGTTAAGGCACGCCGGTTAGGATTGAACAGGGGAGTAGCTGTAATGTATTTTAGGGCTGGGGCGAAAGTCTTATTTGAGAAGTTGGCAAAAAAACAATAAATCAAAAGGCCGGGGTAGGAACACACCAAAAACAAGTAAGGGGTACGACATAGAAGACCCCATGAGACCCTCCTGAATATTCAAAAATTTGGAAAAAAAAAATTCAGGTCCGGGTAAAAAAAATGTGTAGATGTTCAGGTATAATTACACTGGTGATTTACGTATACGCGAGTAAATCACCAGTGGTGCGTTAATTGATAGGGATACACTGTTGGCTTTTTTAAATTGGCAAATTAGCCGGGCAATAAAAATGGTTGTTTTTTGGGGATTTTACAGACGAGCCAGCAAGTCATAGCTATTTAATGCCTAAAGATGATGACATTTGTCAAGGAATAAAAAATGGATGGAACATGGTGTGACGGACACACATACACACGCATGAATGCATATGGGAAGTATAAAACCACGTAACTTGGCTGGCAAACCATTGATGTGTTTGGAAAATGCAATACAGTTTCTGTCAATTAATGTGCAATTGATTATACTTAATCTATTGCACATTAATTGTAAATCATCAGCTTAAATAATCTATAATTACATTTCGATCAAATAAATGAAGTGTACATTTTATCATTTGCCCGTCATTGTGATGAATTGTTAAACCATAATCGCTGAAAGTAAATCCATGCTCATCATTTCCAAAACCTTTTAGAATGATTGTAGACGATTCAGTGCTTGTTATACGCATCTGCTTTGTTGACATTTGAGTATTACCGATACTGTCAAAAATGGTGATGCTATAGCCTTCGCCACCGGTTTGATTTGGTGAAACCTTTATAACTCTTTTTGCTCCGCCATGAGGGCCCGAAACATGGATGCCATTTTCGTAACGGATATGGTCAGATGATTCAAAACTAAAATTTAAGACTAAATTGCTTTCCTGGGGATAGAACTCTAACAACTTTTCCGGATTTGAATATGAAAAGGTTACCTTGGAAATAATACCATTAATCGTAAATAAATTACAACAATAAGGTTCATTTCGATCAAAGTTTTTTTCTTGACGTGTTGCCCCTACTAAACGCTGCATCATCGATAGGCCCACGCAATCGGCATTCGTGTCAGCCGGTATAGTTATCAGTTGCAACCGATCATTTGATGTCATAAACTTGTCAAAAACATTGAACTGCTTTATCTCATGGTGTAATTTGCTGTCGTCAAAATTGATTTTGATTTTTTCTTCACCATGTTCACTAATGACAGTAGCGCGAATTTCATGGTCCGTCTTACCTGAATTAAGTAAATTCCCATCGATCCATAGTTCATATCTACTAGGTTGAAAATAAAAAGGTTGTTTATTGAGTTCTTTGCGGTCAGTATGTTTATCAAACATTTTATAGCTTTTATATTAAAAGATAAATTTTATAGTGAAAATGATTCTAATCCGATCACGTTACCAATTACTTTGCGCGAGAAAATTTGAGGATCCTTACGCATTAACTTTTTAATTATGTCATAAATGATTAACGATTCAATTCCGATTTCATGACCTTCAAATTGCCGCTGACCACCACTAAATGGATCTCCCCATCCAGTAAAAATTAAATATCGTTTGGGACCTACTGTTTCCTCTTCAGTTAATTCCCAGGGTATGTTAAATAACTGGGTTGATTTTGGATCGAGGCCAACCATATTTTCGGCGGTAGGTGTAATAAATGCAAAATGGTACCGTTCAGTAGGCATTTTATCTGAAGTCAAAAAGCTCATTCCGTCAAATTGTGATTCTGCCTGTGGCCACGCTTTGAAGGTGGTCTGAGGTCCGAGTAGTTTAGAAATATCACCTTCTTTAATAACATAAAAAGGTAAGTCAATGTGATCTGAGGTAGGGTTCTGCATGTTTTTTGATTTTTTTCTAAACTTACATAAATAAACTAATATGAAATGTATTTCATGGTGTGTATTCTACATCTATTGCACTTTAGCCCTTGTGAACAATGTCCGTAATGATGAAATTATAAAAGCATTTGGTAACAAGGTGAGATTCTTGCGGAAGGAAAAGAAATACACCATGGAAAAGCTGGCTGAATTAGCGGGGATTGATTATCGGCAACTTTCATACATAGAACACGGAAGATTCAATGTTACTATTAGTACTATTGCGGCACTCGCAGATGCGCTTCAACTCACTTTATCTGAGCTTTTGCAACTGGATGGTTACTGAAAGGTGTTTAAATATTGAATATCTGAAAAGTGTTGTTTGCTGTCTGTTTTAACGTGAATCTCTTGTTTTCATATCACGGATCGAGCATAACAATATTAGCTGAATTTTTGATGGGTTATAATATACCAGCGCTCTTCTGGTTTAGCATTGTCGTTCCACGTTGAACCCTGGCAGCTACTCGGTCATTAAAACATTTAAGTTTACCGTAAAATTTATCTGAAAATGCTTCACAGCCATATAATCCGTGATTGGACTAAAGATGTCATGGTTTTATATTTTTAGCAGTGTTGCTTTTATCCCGTTTTTTAGTTTTTCATTTACTCCAACCTGTGCTGCATAATCTGACCAGCGATCCACTACTGCCTGTACTGAGCTAATAAGTTGATCTGCCTTTTTGATATTCATTTGGGTAGCTACATTTAGGAGGTCGGCCCTGGTGATATTTTCGCGTTTGCCATTCACACTTAGTGATTGGCGGCTTACCCAGGCGCTGCCTGGCCGGTAGGAATGGCAAACATCATAGGCTGGTGACAATGCCCATCCACCTTGCTTATCCATTGTAAACGCGAAGTTTTTGGTATGATCATCACAGTTCCGGGCAATTACATTAAATGCCATCCTGATAAAGAGCTGCTCTGCCTGTGGATAAGGAAGCCCCAATGCCCGCATGGTTTGAAATAGTTCTTCATAACTGTAAGCGCTTACCTGCTGAAAATCACGATGGGTAATGGCACACCAGGTTTGTACATGTAATTTTCCTTTACCAGTGACACGGTCAAAACGTTGGGTCATAAAATGGGCCCTATCATGCTCTTCCAACAAGCGGCACGCTGTCATTATGATGCCGCAGTCCTTTGCCATGTTGTGGTAAGCCATCTCCACCCGGCCATAGCCATAGGTTTCGCCAAACTGGCTGTCATGTACTCCATCAAATTTGATCAGCCATTGTAAGAATCCTTTGGGTGCTTCTGCCTGCCCGGATCTAACTTCTCCTGTGACTTCATTGTAGGCAATCACTGCTTTCGCCCTGGCACCACCGGCTGATGTTCCTATCTTTAAAATATCCAATAAGGCCTTTTCATTGTTGCCACTGATTGTTGCAGTGAATCCCTGACGGTTGTTCAGAATTTCACGGGCGATGTCAATCAATCCGGCTATTTCAATTTTAGTGGCTGTTTCCGCACTTTTGGGATCAACCGGTTCAAACTCTAATGCACCCATACCGCGGTTACCAACAAAACAGAGCATTTCCACCGGGTTCATACTGTCTACCGGCCTGCCATGCCTTGCCAGCCAGGTGTTGATCAGTGTATTTCCATACTTGTCTGGTAACACATCAGCCAATAAACCTGGAAGCCCTTTAAACGTGCTGGTTTGTGAGAGCTCAGGGAAGGACCATATCCTGCCAGCTTGCTCAATGGGCATTTCTATTGGGGCGATATCCCATTTGTTTGCCGGAAAACTGCTGTCATATTCAAAGCTGGCGACTCCCCGATCAGCATCCCAGGATACGGCGCCGACCCTTTTGTTCCATAGGTTTACAAATGCCGTATTCATTACCAGTCGGATTTAGTTTTGCCGGGTGTTTCTTTTCTTCTGCCAGCACGCTGCCGCTGCTTTTGCTCAATCTCTGCCAGCTGAATTGGGCTTAGCTGGGGCTTGACTTCCATTTCCTGAAATAACTGGAGCTTTTTAAGTGATCGCAATACTTGTATCAGCGATAATAGGTTCACCGATTTCCCTTTCTCCAGTTTTACCAGGGTGGTGCGGTCAACACCGGCAGCTTCAGCGAGCTCCAGTTGGGTCTTATTTTGGGTTAACCGGTTGGCGCGAACATACTCCCCAATCTGCGTGAGGTAGTACAAATCGCTTTTTGCATAGATATCAATGTCGGATTTTTCCATCTTTAAGTATAAAAAAGCCACTTAATGTTGCATAATTACAACAAATGTAACACATTATAAGAAATGTGCAATACTTTTTGTTTGAAAAAAGCAACATTAAGCTATTAAAATTGCTTTAATGATGAGATTAATCAACACTAATTTTATATTCCAATCGAAAAGCAATAAACAATTGATGGTTTTTTATAATATCTTAAAAACCGTAAATTCGATTCAGCTGTGGACTACTAGGTGTTTATGATATAGTTTTATTT